>JAAYYH010000075.1 GCA_012515495.1 Coriobacteriaceae bacterium
AATACGCGGTTCACGCTTGCCAAGCCATCACGTTTTGCTAATATATTCTGCTGCAACGGCTCGTGGCTCAGCTTGGTAGAGCGCTCGGTTCGGGACCGAGAGGTCGCTGGTTCAAATCCAGTCATCCCGACCAGTTATTGAGGCAGACGGTAAAAATCCATCTTGAGAAGCAGATTTGCAGGTAGTGCGAAAATGCTTATGAATATGACAATATTAGAACACTACATATAGCACTAGTAAGCTATTTCCAGACACAAGTATGCTCTCCTGCTCGAGAGAACACCCCTCCAATCTTCGCACTAGTTGAAATTTTGCTCCACTGGGGAGAAAATGCGGAAATTGGTTCGCTTGACTTGTTCGAATATTCCGTCACATAGATAAAAGTTCCCTAATCCAGTGTGCTTTTCACTATCACAGACTTGGGCCCTGTAGAGTGCGCGTGGGTCTTTATCGGTTGATGCCCAGCTCCGCTGTCTTTTGTGAATCTCAAAGGTAATCGAGCTGGTAGAATAGCTTATATGGTTCAAAGTATTGTGACGCTGTGTATGGCAAGCGCATCTTGGGTCGATACTCAATTACATACTATATGGATAAGGAGCAGCCATGTATCTAAAGATGAGCGATAATCAACTAAAAAGACTACAACGACATCAATTCGAGTTTGAAGATTGACTAACAGGAAACGATTTTAGGAGGTCAGGAAGGGATTTCGATGACTGACTCAAATTACAAGGACATGGAGGATAGCATGACTGAGGACAACACTGAGAATAGGACTGCAGGTGGAATCGGTAGTCTGGTAGATAACGTACCAAAGCTGGGGTTTGGCTTGATGCGGTTACCACGGATCGACGGTGGTAATGACATCGATACCGAGCAGCTCAAGGAAATGGTCGACCTCTTCCTGAGCAAGGGTTTCACCTATTTTGATACTGCTTATGGCTATGAAGGTTCGGAGGCAGCCATCGCGGAAGCACTGGTGCAACGCCATCCACGCGAAAGCTACCTTCTGGCGACCAAGCTTCCGGCTTGGAAAGCGAAGACCACCGCAGATGCAGAGCAGATGTTCTGGACCTCATTGGAACGTACGGGTGCGGGCTATTTCGACTATTACCTGCTTCATAACCTGGGGGCCGACAGGACTCATACCTTCGATGATTTTGGCATCTGGGACTTTCTCGCCAAACAGAAGCAGAGCGGGCTTATCCGCCATCTGGGTTTCTCCTTCCATGACAAGGCATCTCTGCTGGATGAGGTGCTGAGTAAGCATCCCGAAGTTGACTTCGTGCAGCTACAGTTGAATTATGCGGATTGGGAGAATCCGATGGTTGAATCGCGCAAATGCTATGAGACCGCGCGTCGTCACAACAAGCCCATCGTCATCATGGAACCTGTAAAGGGTGGCGCTTTGACCACCCTGCCTGACGCAGCTGTAGCGGTGCTGCGAAAGGCGAATCCCAAGGCATCGCTGGCTTCATGGGCGATTCGCTTCGCGGCTTCATTGGATGGCGTTATCACGGTATTGAGCGGGATGTCGAATATGGATCAGATGCGCGATAACGTATCCTTCATGAAGGATTTCAGACCTCTGGACGAGCAGGAGCAAGAGGTTATTGTCAAAGCTCGTATCGAGATCGAGAAAGTACCGATCGTACCCTGCACCTCTTGTGGCTACTGCTTGCCAGAGTGTCCACAAAACATCGCTATTCCCGGCATATTCGAGGCCATGAACAATCTTTTACTATATGGCAATAAGCGCAGCTGTTCGTTCACCTATACGTGGAATACAAGACTCCAGGGGAAGGGAGTAGCTTCGGATTGTATCGAGTGTGGTGCCTGCGAAGCTGTCTGTACACAGCATATAGCGATTATCGAGGAGTTAAAACGTGCCAGCGATATGTTTGGTGAATAGTCCTGTATCATACTGTCGTCGAGACAGTCGTTGAACTCGATCAAATCATCAGTATCTGACAGCAGGAAGTCAATCGGCAAGGAATTGACAACAGGAAGCTGAAGGATGGTGCCAAAGGATAATTCGCGAGTTGCTGAGCGAAATGAGAGATTGACATGAAATGGACCGGCGGCGGCAAAGCAGTAATGTCGAAGATAGACGAATGTCTAAGGGAGCTAAAGGCGCCCTTGGTGGTGTAGGCGGTCTGATCGTTATCGGATTGTTGGTTTTTGGCCTGTTCACTGGTACTGATACCTCAGGATTGATCAATCTCGCACAAACAGTTGGCGTTGGCAATCATCAGACGGAGAGCCAAGAGCTGACGGCAGGCGAACAGCGGCACAACCGCTTCTGCGGCTACGGGACCCTTCTATATGCCTGATGAAGAGACCGTCTATCTTGATATGTCATTCTTCGATTAACTGAAGGTCGAATTCGGTGCCAAGACCAAACAGGATGTCAGTGCCGATAGCGGTGATTTCGTGGTCGCTTATGTCATAGCGCACGAAGTGGATCATCACGTGCAAAAGCAGCTGGGTATCCTCGATGCGGCTTCCGATCTTCAGGCTCACAGTAGCACGAAGGAGGCTAATCGCCTCAATGTGGCGATGGAGTTGCAGGCTGACTTCTTCGCCGGTGTGTTCGCCAATCAGAAGCGAAAGGTGGAGATTTTAGGATACTCGCTTTCGTGACGTGCTTCCGTCTCACGATGTTGATCAGTTAATGATGCGCACTCGTTTCGCGACGGACATTCAGCTCGAGATATCTGTCGACTTTATCCAGGTATAATGGGCGTATGCAATCTTTCCTGTACTTCTTCGGCCATGGGTTTTGTCATCAGCTACCATCGCGCTCGTTTATGGTCGATGGGCTGTTCTTCTCGGTCTGCTCGCGTGACACTGGGATCTACCTTGGTCTGGCTTTGGCCATCGTAGTGGCTTTCTTCCTGTATCGGCGCATCAGGGAGAAACCCAGCCAACTACCGCCGTTGTCGATAGTGCTGATCTGTGCGCTGCTCGTCCTGCCCATGGCAATCGATGCTATCAGCTCATATCTGGGCTTCAGAGCTACTACTAACACTATCCGCTATATCACCGGTCTGTTAGCCGGGATTGGATTGGGCACCTTGGTAGTCCCTTCGCTCTTTGGTCTCACCAGATATGCTCGCGCTGACCGTCGGATATTCGAAACCGCCGTATCATTCAGCATCTATCTGGCAGCCTGCTTGTTGCCGGCCACTCTGTTCTACATCCTCTATCCGTTGATGGGATTGATCGCGCCCTTGATACCGGTTATTGCCTTCGTCGCTATTCTCAGCATCCTGAACCTGTTGGTCCTTTCAATGAGCAGCAGACTACAGCCTGATGGCAATTGGCGACGATGGTTGCTGTTAATCGCGCTTTCTTTGGCTATGGCTTTATTCGAGATAGCACTTCTGGGACTGTTGCGCGAAGCACTATTCGCCTTGCTTCCCGATGGCGTCAATCCCTGGGCTATCATCGGGAGTTGAGGTAAGTTGTCAGACATACTGCATCAAGAGATGCTCCGACGGGCATCAAAAGTGATTCGACCGTTGGATTGAATGCGTCACCACGGCTGGTTCAACGCGCTGTGACCACGGCATCTCCATAAGTTTTATAGCGGTTTGCAAAGACAGAATCTGCAATTAGTGGTAACCTATCACCTTGCAATATCCGATTACAAGGTAGACAGCTTGTATCTGTGACTCCTGGAGGCACGTATGAAAGTATTTGGATTGGGCTTGCCCGAACTTATCATCATCCTCGTGGTGGCCTTGCTGATATTCGGCCCCAAGAATCTTCCAAAACTCGGTAGCGCGCTGGGTAAGACCGTCAAAGGCGTTCGTGATGGACTTGAGGGCAAAGGCGAGCTTGAAGAGGGCACTGTAGAGGAAGAAGAATTCGAAGAAGAAGCTCCTAAGCCAAAAGCTAAGGCTACTACAAAGAAGAAGTAACTCCCCTCATCTCACAGTAGCTCGCGGCGTGCGTGACGTTTTGTTGCGTATGCCGCTTACTTTTATTCTTTGACCGACAGACGAGGAGACAGAACCCAATGCCAAAGGAAATCATACTCACACAAGAAGGTCGCGAGAAGCTGGAACGGGAACTGTTCATATTGGAGACAGAGAAGCGACCTCAGATAGGCGAACGGATCAAGATCGCCAGAGAATTCGGCGACATCTCCGAGAATTCCGAATATGATGATGCCAAGAACGAGCAGGCATGGATGGAAGGCAGGATAGCCGAGATCTCCCAGATTCTTGCCAACGCCACAATCGTTGAGGCGCCCAAGCGCTCGAACAAGGTAGCGATTGGCAGCGTTGTCACGGTGGAGATGGCCGATAAGAGCGAGCGTGTCTTCACCATAGTAGGCGCGGCTGAAGCGGACACCTCTGCTGGTCGTATCTCCAATGAGTCTCCGGTAGGGGCTGCCCTACTGGGAGCGAGGAAAGGAGATGTCGTTAGCGCTGAGGGGCCAACGGGCAGGAAGCTCTCTTTCACGATCCTGAAGATCAGCAGGTGATATGGATGGACGAAGACGATCCCATTGAAGTACGCAAGGCCAAGCGTCTCTCACTGATCGAGCGTGGTGAGGAGCCTTACGCACGGCGTTTTGACATCGACGCTCATGTTCGTCAACTCGAAGAGCGTTATGAGCAGCTAGCCGATGGCGAATCAACAGCAGATGAGGTCCATGTCGCTGGTCGTATCACGGCAATACGCGACCAGGGAAAGATCGCCTTCATTGTCGTGCGCGACGCGACCGGAGACATCCAGCTGTTTTGTCGTATCAACGAGCTGGGTGAGGAGGCTTTTGAGCAGCTGAGGGAGCTCGATATTGGTGACTGGGTCGGCGTCAAAGGTCTGATCATGCGCACCAAGCGCGGTCAGCTCTCCATAGCGCCGCAGCAGGTAACGCTGCTAACCAAGTCACTCAGGCCACTGCCAGAGAAATTCCATGGTCTGGCCGACAAGGAGACCCGCTATCGTCAGCGCTATGTCGACTTGGTGATGAATCCGGATGTCAAGAAGACCTTCGAGGTCCGCTTCAGGGTTATCAGTGCCATTCGCAGGGCAGCAGAAGCTCAAGGCTTCATCGAAGTCGAGACTCCGATGCTACACCCGATTCCCGGCGGAGCGACAGCTAGACCCTTCGTGACGCACCATAACGCCTTGGACCGCGACTACTATCTGCGAATCGCCCCCGAACTCTATCTTAAACGGTTGCTCGTAGGTGGTTTTGAGCGCGTCTTTGAGATCAATCGTTCATTTCGCAATGAAGGTATGGACCATTCGCATAATCCAGAGTTCACCATGCTCGAGGCTTATCAAGCCTATACCGACGTCGACGGCATCGCCGATTTCACTCGTGATCTGATTCAGGCTGCCTGCTTGGCAGCAACAGGGGAGTTGCGCCTCAACTACCAAGGCTTAGACGTCGATTTGAGCGGGAAATGGCGCAAAGCGACGATGATCCAATTGGTCAGCGATCAGATTGGCGAAGAGGTCGATTTCAACCGGACGCTCGATGACCTGCAAATGTTAGCGAAACGATACCGAATAGACATTCAGAAGTCATGGGGTAAAGGTAAGATAATCGCGGAACTGTTCGACGAATTGGTTGAAGCAAGTCTGGTCCAGCCAACGTTCGTTACCCAATACCCGCTGGAAACATCGCCACTGGCAAAGAAGAATGCGGATGATCCCGATGTTACCGATAGATTCGAGTTATTCATCTGTGGCAGGGAGTGCGCCAATGGGTTCTCTGAACTCAATGACCCTGTTGACCAACGGGATCGATTCGCCGCTCAGGTTGCGGCTAAAGCAGCCGGAGACGATGAAGCCATGGGTTATGACGAGGATTATATCCGTGCCCTTGAGTATGGGATGCCACCAGCAGGTGGAGTGGGCATTGGTATCGACAGGCTGGTGATGTTATTGACCGATGCGCCATCCATCAGAGACGTCCTGCTGTTCCCACATATGAGAGACGAGAACTGAACAGATAAACGGAAGGGGGAGCTATGGCATTCGAGAGATTCACTGACAAGGCACGCAATGTGCTGGCATTGGCTCAGGAAGAGGCTCGCTCACTCAAACAACCCTACGTTGGCACAGAGCATATGCTCTTGGGGCTGCTGCGCGAGCGCGAGGGTCTTGCCGCCCAAGCTCTGAGCAACCTCAGCATCACCTACGAACAGGTGCTGGCACAGGTGAAGACCATCATAGAGGTCGATCCCAATGCCCCAACCGGGCATTTGAGCTTCACGCCGCGCGTCAAACGCGTGCTGGAGTTCGCTTTGCGTGAGACCATGCAACTGGGACAGAATTACATCTCCACGGAGCATCTATTGCTGGGTATCGTCCGCGAGGGCAACGGCGTGGCTATCCAGGCCTTATCGCAGATGGGTATCGACGCATCGATGGTCAAGGGCGCCCTGATGGATCTGTTACATCAGACAAGCTCATACGCCGGGCCGCAGGATTACATGGACGAGGACTACAACGAAAGCGGCGACATCCTTGAGGAGTTTGGCACAAATCTCACTCAGCAGGCTCAGGAGGGTAAGCTGGATCCGGTGGTTGGCCGCGAGGCTGAGATTGAACGCGTGATGCAGATCCTGTCCCGTCGCACGAAGAACAACCCACTGCTTCTGGGCGATCCAGGCGTGGGTAAGACAGCTATCGCCGAGGGCTTGGCTCAGTTGATCGCCAGCGAACAGGTGCCGGATATCCTTCGCCACAAGCAACTGATCACCTTAGATGTTGCAGCTCTGGTAGCTGGTTCCAAATACCGTGGAGAATTCGAAGATCGCCTGAAGAAAGTTGTCAAGGAGGTCAAGGATACCGGCAATATCATCCTGTTCATCGATGAGATGCATACATTGATCGGTGCGGGCAGTGCCGAGGGTTCAATCGATGCCGCCGCTATCCTCAAACCGCCTCTCAGTCGTGGTGAGATCCAGGTTATCGGAGCGACTACACATGATGAGTACCGCAAACATGTCGAGAAGGACTCGGCTTTGGAGCGTCGTTTCCAGCCAGTGACAATCAGCGAGCCCACCAGTGAGCAGTCTGTCAAGATCCTCGAGGGTCTCCGCGACCGTTACGAGGCTCATCACCGTGTGCGATTCACAGATGAAGCGTTGCAGGCTGCCGTGTCATTGTCCGACCGCTATGTTCAGGATCGCTTCCTGCCTGACAAGGCCATCGATGTCATCGATGAAGCTGGCGCTCGTATGCGCATCAGGAATATGACAATTCCCTCAGAGGTCCATGACATGGACGAGAAGATCCGCAAGGTCAGGGCCGAGAAGGAAGAGGCCATCAATATCCAGGACTTCGAGAAGGCTGCCAAACTGCGTGATGACGAGAAACAGCTGATGCAGCAGCGTGAACAGCTGGAGGAGAAATGGCGCGAGAGTACATCTCGCAACATCGTCAGTGTCACCGAGAAGGAGATCGCCGATATCATCTCGATGTCAACCGGTGTGCCGGTAGCTGACTTGACCGAAGCTGAGACTGAGAAGCTGTTGCGCATGGAACAAGTATTGCACGAACGAATCATTGGTCAGGAGGAGGCGGTAAGCGCCATCTCCAAAGCTATCCGCCGTTCACGCGCTGGATTGAAAGACCCCAAGCGTCCGGCTGGTTCGTTCATCTTCTTAGGCCCCAGTGGCGTAGGCAAGACAGAACTCTCCAAGGCGTTGGCAGAATTCCTCTTCAGCAGTGAGGAAGCGCTCGTATCCTTTGACATGTCAGAGTATATGGAGAAGCATACCGTATCACGTCTGGTTGGCTCGCCTCCAGGCTATGTGGGCTACGATGAGGGTGGACAGCTGACTAAGGCTGTCAGGCAGAAGCCGTATTCAGTATTGTTGTTCGACGAGATCGAGAAGGCGCATCCTGATGTCTTCAACATCCTGCTGCAGATACTCGAAGAGGGTCGCCTGACCGATGGTCAGGGTCGTAAGGTCGACTTCCGCAACACCATCATCATTATGACTTCCAATGTTGGCGCCCGCGAGATCGCTCAGGGAACTCCGATTGGTTTCTCGGGATTGGACTCCAAGACCGGCTTGTCGGACAAGGAGATCAACAGCCGCGTGATGACAGAGATGAAGAAGCTCTTCAGGCCGGAATTCCTCAACCGTATCGATGACATCATCGTCTTCAAGTCGCTGACTAAGGCACAGATCGCTCAGATCGTCGAATTGATGATCTCGGATCTGCGTGATCGCCTGATCACCCAGAATATGACTATCAACCTCAGCGATTCGGCTCGTAATTTCATTGCCGAGGAGGGTACCGATGTGACTTTCGGTGCCAGACCGTTGCGTCGGGCGATCCAAAGGCTGGTGGAAGACCCCATCTCCGAGCAGGTACTTGAGGGAAAGTGGAGATCCGGTGATGTGATCGAGGCCGATTACAACGGCGAGGAGATCGTCTTCACACATGGATCAGGCCCGATCCCCGAACCTCGTAAGCGGCAATCCATCGCGCGTGAGCAAGAGTTAGTGACACCGATCTTCGGTGCCGCGGCCAACAAAGGTAGCGGATCAGCATCGGGTGGCTCTGGCCTCCAGGCTGAAAACGGGGCATAATCGACTACGAGCGGGATGCATGATGTGTCCCGCTTTTTGTCTCGACTTTACGGCAACGACGAATCAGCGTTGCCGTGATTTCTGCTATTCTTCAACCTGAGCACTGCAAAAGGGGAAACTTCACAATGGAATCGGAAGGGATGACCATGGACAAGGTGCATAAGATAATACCCAAGACCAGCGGAGAGATATTCGATATCGCGGTTAGCAGGATCGCATCTGGTTCACCCCTTCGAGACACTATCGAAATGATCATCGCCGCGCAGAATGGTGCCTTGATCTGCATGGGCGACGTCAAAGCCATCCTCGAGTTGGGCAATGGTGGTTTCCGAATCGATGTGCCCTACACCCCTCAAAGACTATTCGAGCTCTCCAAGATGGATGGCGCTATCGTGCTATCAGAGGATGGCTCCCAGATCATCTGCGCGAACTTCCATCTCAATCCTGACCCCAGTCTGCTCACCTACGAAACCGGAATGCGCCATCGAACCGCCGCGAGGACCAGCGCTCAGACTGACGCTATCGTCATCGCGATATCCAAGCGACGTACGCAGACGACGATTTACTGCAAGGGAGAAGGCATTAACCTCGATTCCGATGAGATCTTGCTTTCAAAGGGCAACCAGGGCATCCTCGCTTTACAGAATGCCAAGAATTCTCTAGAGAAAGCCGCTATCCGTCTAACATTCCTCGAATTGGACGACATCGTTACTGCAGTGGACGTCGCAGCGATCCTCTCTCGCTATGCTAACCTGATGAATCTGGCTGCCCAGACTGAGCGTTTCGTACATTTCCTGGGCAACAACAGTGGACTTCTAGAGATGCAGCTTGAGGATATCATGGCTGGTGTCACTGATTCGTTCATACTGACTATCCGTGATTACGCTGTGACGGCGGCAGAGCGAGAGGCCAAGCGGATCGCCAAACTACTGGTTAAGTTGCCGCGAGAGGAGCTGACCATGACAAATGTCATGACCGCCCTGGGGCATACCAAGGTGAAATCCGATGAGGATCATCTTCAAGCTCGTGGACTTAGGGTGATCTCGCGACTTTCAATGGTCGATGAGGCAGCAGCGGTCCGCATCATCGATGAGTATGGCTCATTATCTGCCATCGTCAGCGATTCGAAAGATGGTTTCGACCGTCTGGATAACACCGGTCTGGAGAACGTTAGAGCCATAGCGGCCAGTTTTAAGCAGTTGCGCAGTACACTCTAGCTACAGCTAGTGCTGCGACGACAGCTGCAACGCGTCCTGAGGCAGTGTTTCACCGTTTCTGAGGACAGAGAGCAGGGTCTTGAGCCGTTCCATAGGCTATAATGGCAGGTCATCAGGTACGTGAGGAGAGAGTCGGCCATGGATACCGTTGACATATCACAGGGTAACAGGGAGATCTGGCAGACCGATCCGGTGACTGGTCCCTCGGTTCTCGCTGCTCCTGAATTTAATCTGAACAAGGATTCGCTCGAGTTGCCCACGGCTACCTTGACGTCACTGCGCGGAAAAGTCTCATCCCATCCAAGCACAGCCGCGGTGATACTTGCTGGCGGCGATGGCGAGCGCTTTGGTCGAAATGGTGGGAAGCAACTGCTTGAGATCTTGGGAAAGCCGGTGTTGACCTGGAGCGCTGAGGCTTTCGATGCGGTAGCTGATGTCGGTCTGATCGTGCTCGTTTGCCCAGCGAACCGAATGGATGAATACTGTCGGGAAGCCATCGATCCCTATCCGTTCGTCACCCCGGTTGTGCTCGCGCCTTCCGGTGAGCTGCGTCAGGAGTCCTCGTTCAACGGCATCAACCTGGTCCCTGAGAATTATGAGTTCATCGCCATCCACGATGGCGCTCGACCGCTGATAACCCCAGATCTGATCGACCATGCCATCGCGGCAGTCAAGGGTAACCTCGATGCTGACGGCGCGGTGGTTGGGTTCCCGGCCATCGATACCCTGAAAGTGGTCAGCGGCAACAACATCATCGGAACGCCGGATCGTTCGTCATTTTGGACTGCTCAGACGCCACAGGTCTTTCGCAGCAGCATCATCCGAGATGCACATACCACCGCTTTGTCAGAAGGTTTCGTGGGCACCGATGATTCTTCACTCGTCGAGCGCCTGGGTGGTAATGTAGTGTTGGTGCAAGGTCCGCGTGATAATATCAAGATCACTGTCCCGGAAGACCGCGGTCCAGCGGAAGCCGGTTTGCTACTCCGTTTAGAGCAACGGCTTTAAACAGCTTCAGTCGGTAACAGGAGAGGAAACGACCTCGTGCGCATTGGTTCAGGCATAGATGTTCACGCATTCGCTTCAGCTGAGGCTGGACGTCCTTTGTTGTTGGCCGGCGTGCGCATCAACCACCCTTGCGGGCTGGAAGGACATTCTGACACGGACGTACTCGCTCACGCAGTCATGGATGCCATTCTCGGTGCTTCGCGACTGGGCGACATCGGCAAGCTATTCCCAGATACCGATGAGCGATACAGGGATGCAGACTCATTGGAGCTGCTGGCGGAAGTCTATCGACTGGCCAAAGACAGCGGCGTTCGCCTCATGGATCTGGATTGCGTGATAATGGCTCAGGCTCCCCAGCTTTCTCAGTACCGCGAACAGATGCGTGAGAATCTGGCGCGCACCCTTAAGATCACAGTGGAGCAAGTGGGGATCAAGTCCACAACTACAGAGCATCTGGGTTTTATCGGCCGACAGGAGGGTATATTGGCGCAGGCGGTTGTGCTGATGGAGGAGTGCAGGTGTTAGAGCCCGGCTGGTCCGGGCAACCCATGGCATGATCTTCCCTGTTCACACATTACAACCACGTTTGCGAGGTCATTATGATATTCACCAGACTGCGAGAAGATATCAAGGCAGTAAAAGAGCGCGATCCTGCCGCAAATTCAACTATCGGTGTTCTGCTCTGTTATCCTGGTGTTCAAGCTGCGGCGGCGCATCGCTTCGAACACTGGCTGTGGCGTCATGGCCGACGTGGCTTAGCGCGTTTCTGCAGTCAGGTGACGCGTTTCTTCACGGGGATCGAGATCCATCCGGGAGCAACAATCGGCCATCGCTTCTTCATCGACCACGGTATGGGTGTGATCATCGGCGAGACAGCCGTGGTTGGCGATGACGTGACGCTCTATCAGGGTGTAACACTGGGCGGAACCGGTAAGGAGCATGGAAAACGCCATCCGAATATCGAGGACGGTGTCGTGGTCGGCGTGGGTGCGGCGGTACTGGGCAATATCACCATCGGCGCGCGTAGCAAGGTTGGCGGTGGAGCTGTAGTGGTCGATAACGTACCACCGGACTGCACGGTGGTGGGCATACCCGGGCGCATTGTGGTGCGGAATGGTGTCAGGACCTGTTCGGCTGACTCCTATCGCCGTGAGTTATTGCCAGACCCCATCGAAGCGCAGATCGAGTTGTTGCATCACCGTATCTGCAAGCTGGAGGAGAAATCCTCGTTGCCGACACCAGCCTGGCAGGGTAAGGACACTGTGGTCTTCGACCTGGATGAGAATGATGATCTGCTAAGAGAGGATTCCCAGATACATGAGGTTGTATAACACATTAACGCGCCAGAAAGAGGAGTTCGTACCCCGTGAGCCCGGCAAGGTGGCGATGTATATCTGCGGGCCTACAGTCTATAACCACATCCATATCGGCAACGCTAGGACCTTCCTTAGCTTTGACGTCATCCGGCGCTATCTGAGGTGGTCGGGCTATGAGGTCACCTACGTGCAGAATGTCACCGATGTCGACGATAAGATCATCAACCGTGCCCGCGAGGAGAATCGCACGCCTGCTGAAGTCGCAGCGGAGTATACCGAGGCGTTCATCACTGCGATGCATGCTCTGGGTATCGAGGATCCAGACATCCGCCCCAAGGCCACTGCTGAGATCCCGGCGATGATCGAAATGATCGAATGTCTGATCGAGAACGGACATGCCTATGCCGTTGAAGGCGATGTCTACTTCGCCGTGCGCTCCTTTGAGGAGTATGGCAAGCTCTCTGGGCGAGATATCGAACAGATGCAGAGTGGTGCTCGGGTGGATATTGACCCGCGTAAGCGCGATCCACTGGATTTCGCCCTCTGGAAGGCAGCTAAACCAGGTGAGCCGAGCTGGGATTCACCCTGGAGTCAAGGTCGACCGGGTTGGCACATCGAGTGTTCGGCGATGTCTGCAAAGTATCTCGGCAATCCCTTCGATATCCACGCCGGCGGCGATGACCTGGTGTTTCCGCACCATGAGAACGAGATCGCCCAATCTGAAGCCTGTAGTCATACGACATTCGCTAATTACTGGTTACATGGAGGCATGCTGACCATCGACCGGGAGAAGATGTCCAAATCTGAGGGTAACTTCCTGTTGCTGAAAGATGTGCTATCGCACATACGCCCACAAGCCTTACGTCTGTTGATGCTGCAGACCCATTACCGCAGTCCCTTTGATTACTCTGCCGAGCGCTTACAGGAGGCGACTGCCGCACTGGAACGCGTCGAGGGTTCGCTGCGCAACCAGGAGTGGGCCATCGCGAACGCTATAGTCACAGCTGACGAGCTACTATCCAACGATCAGCCCAACAAGGTCACTGATCAAAATGACATGGCACGGGCATTACTTGATCACATCGAGAAGAAGCACAGGCAGTTCAAGTCCAGCATGGATGATGACTTCAACACCGCCGGTGCCGTCGCAGCTATCTTCGAGCTGGTGACTGCCGCGAATTCCAGTATCACCGAAACAGTGCAGAACTCTCTGCTTAAAGACGCGGCTGCGATAGCCAGACAGACGATTATCGAGTTGCTTGGTGTTCTGGGTGTAGCTCTTGAAGGCGATGAGGGGCATCGAGAGGAGCTTCCGACCGAGCTGGTGGATCTTGCTGCAGAAATGGCGGGATATGGCGGAGACAAGCCGGCAGAGGCGGTGGGAGAGCTCCTCGCGGCGCGTCAGAAGGCTCGAGAGAGGAAGGATTGGGCTTGTGCCGACGCTCTGCGTGATGGCCTTGCCGAGCTGGGTTTTGCCATTGAGGACACGGCTGCGGGAGCCCGTGTGGTGCGAAAGGGTTGATGAGTGATGGCTGAATGGCGCGAGCAAACCCGATTGTTCGACGGAGAATCATATCATTACGAGTATTCGACGCTGTTCGACCTTATCCGCTTAGCAAAGGGTAAGGAGCAGGCCTTGATCGTGGCTCTGGACCACATCACCGATGTCGGCAATCTGGGGGCAGTGATCCGCAGCGCGGAAGTGGTGGGTGCTACCGGGTTGTTGCTGCCCACTAAGCGTTCAGCATCAGTGAACGAGGCCGTCTACAGGACTTCGGCGGGGGCGGTCGAGTATCTACCGGTAGCGCGTGAGGCCAATCTGGCTAACTCACTCAAGAGGCTCAAGGATGAGGGTTTTTGGATAGGAGCAGCTACCGAGCACGCGAAACAGGATATCTGGCAGGCACCTCTGGAGGGTCGTCTGGTGTTGGTAATGGGTTCTGAGGATGCCGGTATCTCGCGCCTGGTGCGCGAGACCTGCGACTTCGAATTCAAATTGCCCCAACGTGGCTTCACGCAATCGCTCAATGTGGCTCAGGCCGCTACGGCTGTCATGTATGAATGGCTGCGAAGGACCATGGCATTTCGATGAGAGTTCTGATTGTCGACGGTTTCAATGTGCTGCGCAGCGGCGAGCGATATGCTCATCTTGTGGGTGATGAACATGCGCTGGATGCCCTCAACACTGCGCGTGAGACACTGTTGACCGACGTCGCAACCTTTGCCCAGGGTACGTATCGGGCGACAGTGGTATTCGATGCCGCCAATAATCCGCTCTCTAATGGCGAGGCGCAGGATTTTGCCGGTGTGGACGTGATCTTCTCACCAGCGGGGATCAGCGCTGATTCTGTCATCGAGGAGTTGGCGCGACAAGCGGTAAAGCGTGGCGAGGAAGTCCTGGTGGTGACTTCGGACGCTCAGACACAGTGGACGGTGCTGGGTGACAAGGTTACACGTATGAGCGCGGCAGGATTTAGTGCCGAGATAGGCGTTATCCAGGCGGGGATTGTTGAAAGCAACACTGAGTCGCAGATGAAGACGACTCTGGGTGAGCGACTGGATGACAGGACGCGCGAGGCGTTGCGGCGTTGGGTGCGAGGAAAACAGTAATTGACAGACAATGATTACAGAGACGAGCAGGGCGGAGTCTTGCCGCAACCAATGAGCGAACAGACCCTCCAGCGTCTTGCCGAGAATCGAGAGCGTCGTGAAGAGCAACGCATCGCGCGCGCGGCCAAACGCAGGCGCCGCAAGATCATCGTGCTGCTTGCTGCCCTCGTCGTCTTGGCGGTGGCTGTTTATAGTGGCGGCGTGGCACACTTCTCTGGTCACTTCATGAACAAGACATCGTTGGGCAGCGTCGATATCTCCGGCAAGACGACTGCAGAGGTTCAGGCGTTACTGGATGATACGACTGCCTCCTATTCGCTCACAATCAGCGATTATGGATTTGAGACCAGCATCCAGGCAGCGGATATCAATTTCTCCTTAGATCAAAACTGCACAGCAGAGGCACTGATCGCTAAACGTAATCCCTTCATCTGGCCTTATGAGATGATGTTCGTCAGAGATTTGGCAGAGTATCTACAGGTCACCTACGATGAACAGGCGCTGTTCGCTCTGCTGCAAGTTGCTGTCGATGAGCACAATCAGCATGCCGAACCTCCAAAGGAGGAAAGCATCGTCTTTGATCAGGAAACTAAAACGTTCGCGTATAGTGGACCTATCGCAGGGACACATCTGATATATGAGCAGGTCCTGATCAAGACACAAGATGCTCTTGCAAACCTGAGGTCTGTGTTGGAATTAGGCGATGATTGTGTTGTGCAGCCAGCTGCTGGAGGCAATGAAGCACAGCTGACAGCTGCGGCCAAGCAGGCGAACAGGCTTTGCGATCAGTACCATATCACCTTCATGTTGGGAGATTCGGCTTCGCTGGTCGTAGATTCTGCGCAGGCGGCGCAATGGATCACCATCGATGAGGAGTATTCCGTCTCTCTCGATCAAGGCAAGATCGACTCCTGGATCGACTCAATCTGCGCCCTGCTCAACTCCAAAGGAGGCGAGCGCACCTATCTGCGACCTGACGGCAAGGAGGTGACTGTCTCGGGGGGAAGCTACGGTTGGGCAGCCGATCGTGACGCTACTGCGAAGCTGATCAGGGATGCCATTGCTCAGAAGCCGAAGCAAAACGTATACATCCCCTGTGCTGTGGTAGGAAATGGTTTCCTCGGCCTACCCGGTGCGGATTGGGGAAAGCGTTATATCGACGTGGATATCAGTGAGCAGTATGCCCGATTCTACGATGACGACGGCAACCTCATCTGGGAGACGGATGTCATCACCGGAACCCGATGGACAGATTTTGAGACACCTTCGGGTGTCAATACGATCCAGTACAAGGCGAGTCCCAAGTCGCTGCGATCGACGGGTACCTATACCATCTACAACGACGATGGTACCGTCACCATTGAGGAGGACCACGTATTCGGCCGCGACGTTGAGTATTGGATGCCCTTCATCAATGACTTCATCGGACTCCATGATGCCTGGTGGCAGGACTCATTCGGCGGTAGCCTCTATGAGGATGCCAGTCATGGTAGTGGCGGTTGTATAAATCTACCTTCTGATAAGGCAGCCGAGCTTTACGACCTTGTTCGTGTCGGTGATGTGGTGGTTACTCACTGGTAGTATCTGATGACAGTACCTCAAGAGAATCTACGACAGTATCAGAGCATGATCATCAAATTATAATGGCGGATACGCTCAGGCGATGCCTTGACAGCGAGCAGTTGTTCGTATACCCTGAATCGAACAAATGTTCTGATATCAGACCGAGATCGCGTCGTTGAGAACGATGCATCTGCGCGGCGAGCAAAACGCAAACGCAACGTTTAGCAGGCCGAATCCAGGCACCGGGAGCGTGAATCTTGGAACTTCTCGACAAACTGACCATTCTGGCGGATGCCGCGAAATACGATGTGGCCTGTACCTCAAGCGGAGTGAACCGCTCTGCAGTCAAGGGCAAGCTTGGCTCGACCGCCAGCGCCGGTATCTGCCATACCTTCTCAGCTGATGGTCGCTGCATCACACTGCTCAAGGTGCTGATGTCCAATGCTTGTAGCTATGATTGTACCTACTGCGTGAACCGCCGCAGCAATGACGTTCCGCGTGCAACATTCACACCGCGTGAACTGGCGGAACTGACCATCGGTTTCTATCGCCGCAACTACATCGAGGGGCTGTTCCTCTCTTCCGGTGTGCTGCGCAATCCGGACTACACCACCGAACAGATGTGTGAGGCTATCCGCCTGCTGCGTGGTGAATATGGCTTCAACGGATATATCCATGCCAAGGCGATTCCGGGCACCTCCAAGGAGCTTCTCACCCGTCTCGGTGTCTTGGTCGATCGCATGAGCCTGAACATCGAATTCCCCTCTGAGACCAGTCTGCGGCAACTGGCACCGGACAAAAGCGGTCAAACCGTGTTGGAACCGATGCGCTTCGTGCGTGATGGGATCAAGGATAATATTCGGGATAAGACGACGAGCATCGTTAAGCGTACACGCTTTGTCCCAGCTGGTCAGAGTACGCAGATGATTGTGGGGGCCTCGCCGGAAAGCGACTATCAGATCCTCAATCTCAGTGCCAGTCTCTACAGCACACTGGAGCTCAAACGGGTGTTCTTCAGTGCGTATCTACCTGTGAACTCAGACCCATTGTTGCCTCAGGTCACAAAGGCACCCTTGTTGCGTGAGCATCGGCTCTATCAGGCCGACTGGCTGATGCGTTTCTATCACTTCGATGTCAATGAGATCATCGATGAACAAAATCCCTCCCTTGATCCGCTCATCGATCCTAAATGCAATTGGGCGCTCAATCATATCGACCTCTTTCCTGCCGAGATCAACAAGGTGCCCTACGAGATGTTGCTGCGTATCCCCGGAATTGGCGTGAAGGGGGCCAGCCGTATCGCCAAAGCCAGGCGGGAACGGACATTGGCATTCGAGGATTTGAGTAGGCTGAATGTCTCCATTCGGCGAGCCAGACACTTCATCACCTGTAACGGCAGATTTGCAGATGGCCTGTTATTCGATCCGGCCTCAATCTATGACAGCCTTACCTGCGAGGTTCGCAATCGGCACTATAAAGGCGTGCTCGACGGCCAGCTGTCGCTTTTCGGTGAAAGCGGACTCACTCGCGAAGCATCCACGCAACCGCTGGAGTTGGCCTCATGGGCGAGTTGACATCCGATCACCTTTTAAACGATGGCAGGCTGACCTGTCTCTACGATGGCTCATTCGAAGGCTTGCTCAGTGCTATCTTCTGGGTTTTCGAGCACAAGGAGAATCCGGTCGACATCGTTATCGAGGAGAATCTGCAGTCCGGTTTCGACCAAGTGATCACAACAATCGACACTGACATCAAAAAAGCGGAGAGGGTCAAGGCCGGTATCATCCGTTCTCTGGGTTATCAGGCATATAAAGATGTTCGTTGTGTCTTCTTGTCTGACGATGAGCGTAAAGGCAGAGTGATGCTGCGCTTCCTGCAATATAGTCTGAAAAGGGGAGCGAGATCGCGTTCAGATCTCGCTGAGCCGATCATCGCTGACTTCGATGCCCTGCTGCGGGCGGTGAATCGCGAGATTCATTATCAACTGCAGTTCATTCGCTTCTCGGAGCTGCGAAACGGTATCTTCTTTGCCAAGATCCATCCCAAGGCCAACGTTGTTCCCTTGATCATGAGTCATTTTGCTGCACGGCTGAACATCCAACCTTTCATGATCTTCGATGAGAAACACGCACTGGCTGGGATCTACGATTGTCAGCGTTGGTGGATGGTCGAGGCGGAAGCGGTCTCAGTACCTGATCAGTGCGCTCGACAAGATGAATATCAGGCACTCTGGCAGACGTTCTATGACACCATCGCCATCGAGGAGCGCGCCAATCTCACGTGTCGGCGTAATTTCATGCCCAAGCGATTCTGGGGCGATCTTTGCGAGATGATCCCCCATGAGCTACGCAAGGGACAACCACAGACTGCGACGCCTACCGCCTGCGCGAGACTTGCTGGAGAACAGAGTAGAAAATCTCTGCAAAGTCCGTTAAACTAACACTTCGCAAAACGTTGAGACTCCACTGGTTGCGGAGATATCGCAAAGACTGAAAGTGCAAAGAGCCGAGGTTTAGAAACGCTGATGTGGCGCAACGGTAGCGCATCTGATTTGTAATCAGACGGTTGCAGGTTCAAATCCTGTCATCAGCTCCATGGATCAACCGACACCCGCCAACAGCGGGTGTCTTTCTCGGATTAGCATCTAGTTGACCGTGGCGTCGTTACAGCTTTGATCAGAATGGTCGAGCTGTCGGGTCCGTCGTCGTCGTGCGAGGCTCATTCCAGCGCACGGCCCTTGGTCTCGATACCGAATAGCGCCACTACTATCGCAACGATGACGAACACAACAGTCAGCACCACGAAAACAGCGATGAAACCTTGCTCTGCGCCATAGACCGAATACAGTACCGGAACGATCATCGGTGCGATGAAAGCACCGATGCGCCCAAAGGCAGCCGCCCAACCAGTGCCGGCGCCGCGAACTTCGGCAGGGTAGAGCTCGGGAGTATAGGAGTAGACACAACCCCAGGCACCCAATGCGAAGAAGTACAGCAGGCAACCAAAACCCAAGACCTCAGTTGTGCTACCCGCGTGCCCGAAAAGCCAGGCAGCCAGAGCAGTGCCGGCAAAGAATATGGTCAAGACCGGTTTGCGACCGATCCTTTCTATCAGCACTGCTGCCGCAAGATAGCCTGGCAGTTGAGCCAGACACATGATCAAAGTGAATTCGAAGCTCCTTACCAGATCGAAACCCTGGGCGACCAAAAAGCTCGGCGTCCAGAGCACAAAGCCGTAGTAGCCGAAATTGATGCCGAACCAGAGCACCCAGAGCACCGCTGTGGCTCGCAGGTGCCTGCGCGACCAGAGACTGGTGAACGAGCGGAACAGACCAGCGGGTTTCGTTGTCTGCGCTGCGATGGGATCAGGAGCCATAGGGCTCTCAGGATCGATGGTGATCCCCGCCTCCCGTTCCATTCCAGTGACTATGCGGTTGGCCTCCTCGTGACGCCCCTGTCTTTCTAAGAAACGCGGAGATTCGGGAATAGCGAAGCGCAGGATAGCCGCAAAGAAAGCCGGAACAGCGCCGATTAGGAAGGCAGCGCGCCAGCCAAACTGGGGAATCGCGAGATAGGCGATGAGGGCGGCAGCTATCCAGCCCCAGGCCCAGAAGCTCTCAAGTATCACGACGTTGCGTCCGCGCTTGGATTTTGGGGAGAGTTCGCTGATCAATGTCGAAGCAGCGGGAAGCTCCCCTCCCAAACCGAAACCGGTGATAAAACGACAGACGAGCAGCATCCAGTAATTGACAGCGAAGCCCGAAAGTGCGCTACCAATGCTGAATAACATCAGTGTCCAGACGATGACGGCGCGCCTGCCCCAACGATCGGAGGCGATACCGCTCAACGCCGCGCCCAGAATCATCCCTAAGATACCAGCACTTCCCAACAGTGAGAGTTGCGCTGTAGTCAGAGCCCACTCTTTGCCGACAGAGGCGATGACGCCACTTACCATGCCTTGATCCATGGCATCGAACAGCCAGCCGATGCCGGTGAAGAGCAGTATCTTGCGCATGCTCTTCGTCATTGGCAGGGCATCGATACGTTGTGAGATACTCATGTTACTTCTCTCAGTTCCCTTCGCGGTTTTTTATCGCTTAAGCGGTCATGCGTACTACGCCGTATCGTTTATTGTAGCCATAGCAGCCTTGGCACCAAGGCACAACCTTGGCCAGACAGGTAAAGTGCGGATATGAACGGCACTATACTGTTTCTCATATCGATTCAGGCTGTCTGATAATAAGGTGATGATAAGGTTACGATGGCTAGGCAAATAGATACACCCGGAGGCGTGTTATACGTTGACATCGGGGTATTCAATAGCGTAATATGCCCTCTGCTCGCGTTCATGGGGAAACCTGTGATTGCGTGAGCACGCAACTTGAAAAGCGCACAATATATCAAGAGATCTACCTAGATGGGGGTGTGCCCGAGTGGCTAAAGGGGACGGGCTGTAAACCCGTTGGCTACGCCTACCATGGTTCGAATCCATGCGCCCCCACCACCTGCTAATCAAGTGGGTGTTCTAAATGCCCATATAGCTCAGTCGGTAGAGCACTTCCTTGGTAAGGAAGAGGTCACCGGTTCAAGTCCGGTTGTGGGCTCCAGTTACCCTTAGCCCTCAAGGAATGCGGCGGTGTAGCTCAGTTGGTCAGAGCACACGGTTCATACCCGTGGCGTCATTGGTTCAAATCCAATCACCGCTACCAGAACTATCACGCGCTATACGCGCGTTGAAGCTATACGAATAATCAATGCAAGCACGAGAATCCTTTAAGGAGGAAATAATGGCAAAGGCAAAGTTCGAGCGCACCAAGCCGCATGTTAACATCGGTACCATCGGTCACGTCGACCACGGTAAGACCACATTAACCGCGGCCATCTCCAAGACACTATCCGAAAAGGGTTGGGCCGACTTCACGCCGTTCGACAAGATCGACAAGGCCCCTGAAGTGCGCGAGCGTGGTATCACCATCAACATCTCCCACATCGAATATCAGACTGAAGCTCGTCACTATGCTCATGTCGACTGCCCGGGTCATGCCGACTACGTCAAGAACATGATCACTGGTGCCGCGCAGATGGATGGTGCCATCCTCGTCATTGCCGCTACCGACGGTCCCATGGCTCAGACCCGTGAGCACATCCTTCTCGCCCGTCAGGTTGGCGTACCTTACATCGTCGTGTTCCTGAACAAGTGTGACATGGTTGACGATGAAGAGCTCCTCGAGCTCGTCGAGATGGAAGTCCGCGACCTGCTCTCAAGCTACGAGTTCCCTGGCGACGATACCCCGGTTATCCGTGGCTCTGCACTCAAAGCACTCGAAGGCGATCCCGAAGCGCAGGAGGCGATCTGGGAGCTGCTCAAAGCTGTTGATGAGTACATTCCCACTCCAGAGCGTGATACCGATAAACCTTTCCTGATGGCTGTTGAGGACGTCTTCACCATCACCGGGCGTGGCACTGTAGCCACTGGCCGTATCGAGCGTGGTACCATCCACATCAATGACGAAGTCGAGATCGTTGGTATCCGCGATACCGCCAAGACTGTCTGCACCGGTGTCGAGATGTTCCGCAAGATTCTTGATCAAGGTGAGGCTGGCGATAACGTCGGTATCCTGCTGCGTGGTGTCAAGCGTGAAGACATCATCCGCGGTCAGGTACTCTGCAAGCCCAAGAGCGTTACCCCTCACACCGAGTTCGAGGGTCAAGTCTACGTCCTGACAAAGGAAGAAGGCGGCCGTCACACCCCGTTCTTCGATGGCTATCGTCCGCAGTTCTACTTCCGTACCACCGACGTTACCGGTGTTGCTCACCTTCCCGAAGGTGTCGATATGGTCATGCCTGGCGACAACGTGGTCGTCAAGGGCGAGCTCATCAACCCGATCGCCATGGAGGAAGGTCTGCGCTTCGCTATCCGCGAAGGTGGACGTACCGTAGGCTCCGGCCGTGTGACCAAGATCATCAAGTAAGACCCGTTACAATCATTCAGCCCGGTACCCAGTATCGGGCTGAATTGTGCGCTCATCTAAGACGCTTTATCCATATCTGCGCTGAAGATGCTCCTTTTTGGGCAGCCTCGTCTGGCTGACTGGTCTGTTGACGGTGGCAAGACGGGAATGGTATGGTATTCCACTGCGTTCGAAACGATATTATGCATCTGTGTAGGAGGATTCATGCGAACCTTGGTCACCTTGGCGTGTACTGAATGTAAACGCCGCAACTATACGACCAAAAAGAATAAACAGAGTAATCCCGAGCGTATCGAGTACAAGAAGTACTGCAAATGGTGCAAGGGACATACCGTGCACCGCGAGACGCGCTAAGGCAGTCGATGAATTAGGCCAGTAGCTCCAATTGGTAGAGCGGCGGTCTCCAAAACCGCATGTTGGGGGTTCGAATCCCTCCTGGCCTGCCAGCTCATCACGATAGTTCGATTTGACAGGAAGACGATGGCAAAGAACCGGACAACGGAAAAAAAATCCAACAATACCTCGACAAAGGTCGCTAAGCCTGCGCCGAAGTCTCCGGTCAAGTCTACCAAAACCGCTGCCAAGACGGTTAAAGGGACACCGAAGAAAGAAAGCTTGATCACCAAGATCAGGAGCTATTTCCACAACGTCCGCCTGGAGATCAAACGGACTACGTGGCCTAATAGAACCGAGGTCTTCCACATGAGCCTGGTCGTGGTCGCCGCGCTGCTATTCTTTGGCGTGTTGATCTTCGCTCTGGACTCAATCCTGTATACCCTGGTCGAACTGTACTCAAAACTCTATTTCGTAATCGGGGCAGGAGCGTAGCGGATTATGGCAAAGAAATGGTACGTACTCCATACCTATTCGGGGTATGAGAACAAAGTCAAGAATAATCTTCAACATCGTATCGAATCCATGCAACTTGAGGACCAAGTCTTTGATATCCAGATCCCTACTGAGGAGGTCATTGAAATCAAGGAAGGTGGTAAACGGGTTACCACCGAGAAGAAGGTATTTCCCGGTTACGTGCTGGTACGCATGGAATTAGATGACCGCTCCTGGGGTGTCGTGCGTAACACACCTGGTGTGACCGGTTTCGTTGGTGCCCAGGGTAAGCCATCACCTCTATCTCGGGAAGAATATGATCGCATCATGAAGCGGACTCGCTCCGATGCTCCCAAGAAGACATCATCGGATCTGAGCGTTGGACAGAGCGTCAAGGTTGTATCCGGACCTTTGGCGGAATTCGATGGCGTGATCTCTGAGGTTCAGCCAGAGACTGGCAAGATCAAGGTCCTGGTCTCGATATTCGGTCGCGAGACTCCGGTTGAGTTGAGCTACGACCAAGTGGCGAAGCTCTGATAGCAGGAACAATCAGTCTGGTCGCAAACGTTGGTGACTGGGCAGTGTGGATTGGAATCAACACGGCGGTGTCCCCTGAAGGGAGCTTCTCGCCAGCCGTTTGAGATAGCATGACAGATAACGTCTCAGATTGACGGAGTACGTAGGTAAAGGAAGTACACAAGATGGCTCCCAAGAAGAAGATAATCGGCAATATCAAATTACAGATCCCGGCTGGAGCAGCGACACCTGCGCCACCGGTCGGCCCTGCCCTTGGTGCCAAGGGCGTGAACATCATGCAGTTCTGTCAGGCTTTCAATGCCGCGACACAGGATAAGGGCAGCACAATCATCCCCGTAGAGATCACAGTCTATGAGGACAAGACCTTCGAATTCATCACCAAGACACCCCCCGCTGCCATCCTCATCAAGGAAGCACTGAGCCTTAAATCTGGTTCAGGCGCGCCTCACACCCAAAAAGTGGGCACCTTGACCAAGGAACAACTACGCTCCATCGCCGAGATCAAACTACCGGACCTGAACGCCAATGACATCGAAGCTGCGATGAAGGTTGTCCAGGGCACCGCTCGTTCAATGGGCGTCAGGATCGAGGGCATCGCTGATACGGGTGTCTATATCAAGGGCCGTAAAGTCAAGACAAAGACCCAGATAAACGAAGAGTTCGCGGCTGAGGCAGCAGCTGATGCCTTTGCATCGGATGTGGTTAACTCCTGAGGTCTTGGCCTGAGGATTGATACCAGAACGTACATATTGTAAAGCGTGGAAGGGCGAGCAGCCCGTTGACCACAAAGGAGTAAAGATGACAAAACTCACCAAGAACCAAAAGAATGCCCGCGCGAAAATCGAAGTCGGTCGGCTCTATGCACCGCTGGCAGCTGTTCGCCTTGCCAAAGAGATCAAGGCAGCACGATTCGACGAGACAATCGAAGTGCATATTCGCTTGGGTATCGATACCCGCCAGGCTGACCAGCAGGTGCGTGGATCGATCCCCCTGCCTCACGGTACTGGAAAGACCGTACGTGTTGCTGTTTTCGCCGAAGGCGAGAAGGCACGTGAAGCTGAGGCGGCCGGTGCCGATGTCATTGGTTCAGATGACCTCGTAGCTCGCATCCAAAGTGGGTTCTTGGACTTTGACGCCACCGTCGCCACACCGGACATGATGGCCAAGGTCGGTCGACTGGGTAAGATCTTGGGAACGCGTGGCCTGATGCCCAATCCCAAGCTCGGCACAGTCACCAATGATGTCAGTAGGATGGTTGGAGAACTCAAGGCCGGTCGTGTGGAGTATCGAGCAGATCGTTATGGTATCTGCCACGTACCCATTGGAAAGGCCTCTTTTGACGAGGTCAAACTGGTCGAGAACTATGCGACTCTGCTGGAGGAGATCATCCGCGTCAAGCCTGCCGCCGCCAAGGGTCGCTATCTGAAATCCATTACCATCGCCTCCACCATGGGACCAGGTTTGCCCGTTGACACCACTAAGACCCGCAATCTTTTAGACGAAGAAGAAGCGGTCTGATTTGACATCTCTTCTGTGACGTGGAAGAATGTTTGAGCTTGAGAATCACGTTTGCATCACGTTTGTTCGCTACCTTAGACAGCCGGTGCCCAATAGGGCCTAAATGAGACAGTCTCAGCCCGCCGAGGTGGTCGTAGATACAGGACCATATGCGCCCTGAACCCCAGCGACCCTCACTGTCTGTAGCGAGGGTCGTTTCCTTAAGGAGGTGAAATATGCCAAATGCAGAGAAAGCAGCAACACTGAAGAAGATCCAAAAGGACTTCGCCAATGCCGACGCAGTCTGGGTGGTGGATTACCGCGGTCTGAGTGTCAAGCAGTCAGAGAGGCTCCGTACCGCTGTTCGCGCTCAAGACGCCTCATTGAAGATCTACAAAAATTCCTTTACCGAGATCGCTCTCAGAGAACTGGGATTGCCCGAGATGGGCGACATCTTGGAAGGCCCCTCAGCGTTTATCTTCGCTAACGGTGATCCCGTAAGCTCAGCCAAGGTCCTTAAGGCCTTCGCCAAGGAGAATGATAAATTGCAGATCAAGGGAGGTCTGCTGAGCAAAGAGTTGGTCACTGCCGATCAAGTCAAGGCCATTGCTGACCTACCGTCGCGCGAAGAGCTCATCGCCAAGCTCCTTGGCACTCTTAATAATCCGCTTATCGGTATCGCTCGTGTGATCAATGGACCGGCGGAGAAGTTCGTTCGCACCTTATCAGCAATTGCCGAGAGCAAGGCTGCATAATCATCTTTAAATCGGAAGCTGTGCAGCCCCTGCGCTGCTAAGACAATTGAAAGGAAGTATCAAGAATGGCTGATATCACAAAAGAGCAGATCATTGAGGCCCTGAAGGCCATGCCGGCTCTGGAACTATCTGAGCTGGTCAAAGAGCTCGAAGAGGTCTTCGGAGTATCTGCCGCCGCTCCGGTTGCCTTTGCCGCCGCACCTGCTGGTGCCGCAGCGGAAGAGGTTGAAGAGCAGACGAGCTTCGATGTAGTGCTCGAGGGATATGGCGACAATAAGATCGCTGTCATCAAAGTCGTGCGCGAGCTCACTGGTCTGGGTCTCAAGGAGGCCAAGGATGCAGTTGAGGGAGCTCCCGGCAAGCTTATCGAGGGTCTGGATAAAGCAAAGGCCGAAGAGACGAAAGCCAAGCTGGAAGCTGCAGGTGCTGCAGTCACCCTTAAGTAGCACAACAAAGATCTGACAGAGAAGCCCTGCAGTCAGACGCTGCAGGGCTTCTCTGGCTGTGTCAGATGCACCGGCGCTATCTGTCGGGTTTCTGATTGTCAGCTATCGATAGCGCATACGGTTTCTCGGGTTTACAGCAGGATAGAAACGGTTAGGGAACTGCCACCAATCCTACATAAAAACTACACCAAAGCGTCTCAGATACGATTGACTCAATAAAAGTAAAACGATAACATTAAAGGTTGCGACTATTGGCGGCTCCATCTGAATATGAAGGAGGAATTCCCTTGCGTCGAGGACAGATTTCCACTCCTGCAAGTCTATATCGAGAGCGCAAAAGTTTCGCAAAAATCCCTGAGGTAATGGACGTCCCAAATCTGATATCGATCCAAACCGATTCGTTCGGTTGGTTCAAAACCGAGGGCCTTGCAGAAGCTTTTAACGACATTTCACCCATTGAGAACAGTTCAAAGAATCTCTTAGTGGAGTTTGGCTCCCACGAGTTCGGAGATCCGAAATTCTCTGTAGAAGAGTGTAAAGAAAAAGACATCTCATTTCAAGCACCCCTGTTCGTTGAGGTGCGTTTCATTAATAAGGACACCGGCGAGATCAAGGAGCAGGAGGTGTTCATGGGCGATTTTCCGATCATGACTCCACGTGGCACCTTCGTCATCAACGGCACCGAGCGTGTGGTCGTCAGTCAGTTGGTCCGTTCTCCAGGTGTCTATTTCTCAGCTGAGACCGACAAGACCAGCGATAAGCTGTTATTCAACGCCAAGGTTATCCCTTCACGCGGTGCATGGTTGGAGTTCGAGACTGATCGCCGTGACATCCTCTCGGTGCGCGTCGATCGCAAGCGCAAACAGCCGGCTACACTGTTGTTACGTGCACTGGATCTGGCTACTACCCGTGATGAGATCATCGATATGCTCGGTGACAGCGACCTAGTGATCCGTACGCTGGATCGAGATGGCGCTCAGACACGCGAAGAGGCCTTGATCGAGCTTTACAAGCGTCTCCGTCCCGGAGAGCCACCAAACGTCGACTCTGCTCGCACGCTGTTGGAGGGACTGTTCTTTAACCCCCAACGCTACGACTTGGCCAAGGTTGGTCGCTACAAGATCAACAACAAGCTGGGAACCGACGTGCCCGAGAGCCAGTCTACCCTGACTCCGGACGACATCGTCAAGACGATGCGCTATATCGTCGACCTCCATGCTGGCGACGAAGACAAGCAGGTTGATGACATCGACCATTTTGGCAATCGGCGTATCCGCACGGTTGGCGAGCTGATCCAGAACCAGTTCCGGATTGGCCTCTCGCGCATGGAGCGTGTTGTGCGCGAGCGGATGTCTACTCAGGAAGTCGAGGACATCACACCCCAGTCACTTATCAATATCCGTCCGATTGTGGCAGCCATCAAGGAGTTCTTCGGTTCTTCACAGTTGTCACAGTTCATGGACCAGACAAATCCGGCTACTGGGATCACCCACAAGCGTCGTCTCTCAGCCCTGGGTCCGGGAGGTCTTTCCCGTGAGCGCGCTGGCTTCGAGGTACGCGATGTCCATACCTCTCATTACGGCCGTATGTGCCCGATCGAGACCCCTGAAGGTCCCAATATCGGTCTGATCGGCTCGCTCGCTTCCTATGCGCGCATCAATCCCTATGGCTTCATCGAAGCTCCGTATCGGCGCGTTGTTGATGGCAAAGTTACAGATGAGATTGACTACCTGACTGCTGACAAGGAAGAGAACTTCGTCATCGCTCAGGCTAATGAGTTATTCGATCAGCAGACGCGTATCTTTGGTCGTCTTGATCCTGAGATCGGCGAATTCGTTCCCGCCAAGCGGGTACTTTGTCGCGTGAAAGGTGTGGACGGTACCTTTGGAGAGCCGGAGGAGGTCGAGCCTGAGAGAGTCGACTATATGGACGTCTCACCACGCCAGATGGTTTCTGTCGCTACGGCCTTGATCCCCTTCCTCGAGCATGATGACGCTAACCGTGCGCTGATGGGCTCGAATATGCAACGTCAGGCTGTGCCCTTATTGCGTCCCGCCGCTCCGCTGGTGGGAACCGGTATGGAACATCGTTGTGCCATCGACTCCGGTGAGATCGTCTTGGCGACTCGCGCAGGCGTCGTGGAGTATGTGCAAACAGACAAGGTCATCATCCGCGCCAAGGATGGTAGTACCGATGAATACACGCTGCCGAAATTCCAGCGCTCCAATCAGAGCGGTTGTCTGAATCATCGTCCGCTGGTCCGTGTTGGTCAGGAGGTCTTCGAGGGAGACATCCTCGCCGATGGTCCCGCAACCGATCTTGGCGAACTCTCGCTTGGTCAGAATCTGTTGGTCGCTTACATGCCTTGGGAAGGCTATAACTACGAGGATGCCATCATCTTGTCTGAACGGGTTGTCAGTGATGACTTGCTGACGTCGATCCATATCAACCAATACGAGGTCGATGCCCGCGACACCAAGCTTGGACCGGAGGAGATCACCCGCGAGATCCCCAACATCTCAGACGACATGATCGCAAATCTTGACGGTGACGGTATCATCCGCATCGGTGCCGAGGTCTTCCCTGGCGACGTGTTGGTTGGCAAGGTCACGCCCAAAGGCGAGACGGAATTGACTGCCGAAGAACGACTACTGAGGGCGATCTTTGGCGAGAAGGCCAGGGAAGTGCGGGATACCTCACTTAAAGTACCCCACGGCAGCGGTGGTCGCATCATCGGCATCTCGCGTTTCTCTAGGGAAACCGGTGACGAGCTGTCCCCAGGCGTCAATGAGTTGGTGCGAGTCTATGTGGCGCAGAAACGTAAGATCCAACAAGGAGACAAACTGGCTGGCCGTCACGGTAATAAAGGTGTTATCTCACGCATTCTGCCGATCGAGGATATGCCCTATATGGCCGACGGTACGCCTATCGACATCATCTTGAATCCTCTCGGTGTGCCATCACGTATGAACATCGGTCAGTTGCTGGAAACGCATCTTGGCTGGGCGGCGCATATCGGCTGGACGGACGAGGAGACGGATACAATTGTCGATGGTCCAATGTATGTTGCCACACCGGTTTTCGATGGTGCTTCAGAGACCGAGATATCCAACGCGATCGAGCGGGCGAACAGCAATCTGATCAATCGACGCAAAGCGGAACTGGGCAACCTGGTGCGCGAGGAATTGATTCCGCAGCTCTCGCGTGAAGGTAAGACCTGGCTCTTTGACGGCCGCACGGGAGAGAGGTTCCGCGAACCCATCACGGTTGGTCAGAACTATATCCTCAAGCTCTCACATCTGGTTGATGATAAGATCCACGCCCGTTCAACCGGTCCATATTCGTTGATCACCCAGCAACCGCTTGGCGGTAAGGCGCAGTTTGGTGGCCAACGCTTCGGTGAGATGGAAGTCTGGGCGCTGTATGCCTATGGTGCCTCTCATGTCTTGCAGGAGATCTTGACCATCAAGTCCGACGATACAGCTGGTCGAGTCAAGGCCTATGAGCACATCGTCAAAGGCGAGAACATCCCGGCTGCCGAGGTACCGGAGTCATTCAAGGTTTTAGTCAAGGAGATGAAGTCACTCTGTCTGGATGTCGAGCTGATCGGTGAGCAACAGGAACCCGAGACGCTGGCTGATATGCCGATGCCCGAAGAGCCGAAGAGCTTGGCTTCGGCATTCATCATGGATGATTTTGATGATGATGAGATCGCTCTGGATTTCATCGCCAGCTCTCTCTCGGATCTCGATTTAGGGGAGTCGGATGATAAGGGTGATCTGCAAATGTTCGATAACGAAGGTGGAGAGGAGTGAGCATGTCTGAATTCGACGTAAACAACTTCGACCAACTTCGTATCGGACTGGCTAGCGCAGAGCGCATTCGCTCATGGTCGCGCGGCGAGGTCAAGAAACCAGAGACCATTAACTATCGAACCCTGAAGCCCGAGAAAGATGGGTTGTTCTGCGAGAAGATCTTTGGACCGGTCAAGGACTGGGAGTGCAACTGCGGTAAATACAAGCGCATCCGCTTCAAGGGTATCGTCTGCGAACGCTGCGGCGTCGAGGTGACCCGTGCAAAGGTCCGTCGCGAGCGTATGGGTCATATCGAGCTGGCCGCACCGGTCAGCCATATCTGGTACTTCAAGGGTTCACCGTCGCGGTTGGGCTATCTGCTGGATATCCCTCCCAAGGAACTGGAGAAAGTGCTCTATTTCGCCAGCTCCATCATTACATCGATTAACGAGGAAGCCCGCGATGCGGATGCAGCCGAACTTGCCGATGAGCTGGCAGCGGACCTCGAGGAGTTGGATGCCGAGCTGGAGCGTGAGATCGACAGAGTGCGCCGTCTGTCCACCACTGCAGTGGACGAGGGCGAATACGCTGATGATATCGACGAGGATGAACGACTAACCCCAGAAGAGGTAGAAGAGGAGATCTTCGACTTACGTGAAGAGTATCGGGAGCGCAAGGAGCTTCGCAATGAGGCCTTTGATGTCTTTATGAAACTCGTCCCCAAGCAGTTGGTAGGCGATGAGGCACTGTATCGCGAACTCCGTCTTAACTACAGTAACTATTTCAAAGGTGGTATGGGTGCCGAGAGCATCCGCGATCTGCTCAGGAATATGGATTTGGAGGCGACTGCTGCCGAACTGCGGGCAACGATCCAAGATGGGAAGGGCCAGAAGCGCGCCAAAGCCATCAAGCGCCTGAAGGTCGTCGATGCTTTTCTTAAGAGTCAGAACGAACCCGAGGATATGATCTTGGATGTTGTTCCGGTTATCCCACCCGAATTGCGCCCGATGGTGCAGCTGGATGGTGGCCGCTTCGCCACATCCGACCTCAACGACCTATATCGCAGGGTCATCAATCGGAACAACCGCCTGAAGCGTCTGTTGGATCTTGGAGCGCCCGAGATCATCGTCAACAACGAGAAGCGCATGCTGCAGGAGGCCGTGGATTCGCTGTTCGATAATGGACGGCGCGGACGGCCGGTCACCGGTCCCGGCAATCGCCCGTTGAAGTCGCTCTCTGATATGCTCAAAGGCAAACAGGGCCGTTTCCGCCAGAACCTGTTGGGCAAGCGCGTTGACTATTCGGGACGTTCGGTTATCGTAGTGGGTCCGCAGCTGCAGCTTCATCAGTGTGGTTTGCCAAAGGCCATGGCGCTGGAATTGTTCAAACCTTTCGTGATCAAGCGTTTAGTCGAGCTCGAGCATTTCCCCAATGTCAAAGCAGCCAAAAAAGCCGTTGACAGAGCAGTATCGACTACTGTCTGGGACGTGCTCGAAGAAGTCATCGCCGAGCATCCGGTTCTGTTGAACCGTGCCCCAACGCTGCATCGTCTGGGCATCCAGGCCTTTGAGCCGGTATTGGTGGAAGGCAAAGCGATAAGATTGCACCCCTTGGTATGTACAGCGTTCAACGCTGACTTCGATGGAGATCAGATGGCTGTACACGTGCCACTCTCCAGTGAGGCTCAGGCTGAAGCTCGTGTACTGATGCTGTCCACGAATAACATCAAGTCGCCTGCGCATGGTCGTCCGTTGGCAGTACCCACTCAGGACATGATCATCGGTTTGTATTACCTCACAGCCGCTCGCGATGATTTCCCGGGTCAAGGTCGCTCATTCATTGATTTCCGGGATGCTCTCACAGCCTATGATTCGCGTGCAGACGTAGATCTGCAGGCTAAGATATTCGTACGGCTCTCTCGAGACAGCGAGATACAGACCAGCTACGACGTCTTCGAGCAGATGAAAGCAGGGGAGCGGATCGAGACTACGGTCGGCCGAATCATCTTCAACTCGGTGCTGCCCAAAGATCATCCCTTCATCAATTTTGAGATGAATAAAAAGGAGATTGCACGACTGGTTGAAGATTGCACCAATCGCTATAGCAACTCCCAGATGCCAGCTATCCTCGATGGTCTGAAGGAGATGGGCTTTCACTACGCCACGCGTGCCGGTGTCACCGTTTCCGTCTATGACGCAACTGTACCACCGGAGAAGGAAGCAATCCTGACTAAAGCGGATGCACAGGTTGCCGCCATCGATGAGGACTATGAGTTCGGCTTCATGAGCAATGATGAACGTCATCGTCAGGTCGTCGACATCTGGAATAAGGCCAATGATGAAGTCGGAGAGGCCATGGCCAGAAACTTCGACAAATTCAATCCCATCTACATGATGGCGTTCTCAGGTGCTCGTGGTGATATCAAGCAGATCCGTCAGCTCGCTGGCATGCGTGGTCTGATGTCCGACCCCAAAGGTGAGATCATCGACCGTCCGATCAAGGCGAATTTCCGTGAAGGTCTCAGTGTTCTCGAGTACTTCATCTCAACACATGGCGCTCGAAAGGGACTCGCAGATACTGCGTTGAGAACAGCCGACTCCGGTTATCTGACCCGACGTTTGGTTGATGTCGCTCAGGATGTCATCGTCAGGGAAGTCGATTGCGCTACCGATGATGGTGTCGATTACAAATTGCTCAATGTCAAAGGCGAGCTCGACCGCAACCTCATCGGCCGTTGCCTTCTCGATGCCTGTGTCGATCCGAAAACCGGGGAGATACTCAAAGAGAAGAACGAGTACATCGTTTCTGTCGGAGATATCCAAAAACTGGTCGATGCAAAACTCGATCACGTCAAGGTTCGTACCATCATGACCTGTCATGCGCGTCGGGGAGTCTGCCAAAAATGCTATGGCTGGGACCTCGCGACCTCGCGACCCGTGAACATCGGTACTGCTGTGGGCATCATCGCCGCGCAATCGATCGGTGAACCAGGTACCCAGCTCACCATGCGTACCTTCCATACCGGTGGTGTAGCAGGCGAGGATATCACACACGGCCTGCCTCGCGTTACTGAGTTGTTCGAGGCCCGCAAGCCAAAAGGCCAGGCGATCTTGGCCGAGATTTCAGGTACCCTGCAGATCAGTGGTGACAGGAACCAGCGCATCTTGGTCATCTCGGACACGGAAGGCAACTTCCGCGAGTATCAGACTAGTGCTCGTGCACAGCTGATGCCGGATGTCACTGATGGGGCGCAGGTTGAGATTGGCCAGCAGCTCACCAAAGGTTCGATCAACCCGCACGATCTGCTGCGTCTGACTGACTCCAACAGCACCTTGAGGTATATCGTCTCGCAGGTTCAAGATGTCTATATCAGCCAGGGTGTCGATATCAACGACAAACACATCGAGGTCATCGCCCGTCAGATGCTGCGTAAGGTTGCCGTCACCGATCCCGGTGATTCCTCCTACCTACCTGCCAAACAGGTCGATGCTAACGAATTCGCCAAGGAGGCCGAACGTATCCGCCTCGAAGGCGGCGAGGTTCCCGTTGGGTCACCTCTGCTGCTTGGTATCACCAAGGCTTCGCTGGCTACCGACTCTTTCCTTTCTGCTGCCTCTTTCCAAGAGACCACCAAGGTGCTCACCGACGCGGCCATCGAGGGTAAGGCAGACGACCTTCTTGGTTTGAAAGAGAATGTCATCATCGGTAAGCCCATCCCAGCGGGAACAGGGCTCAAGCGTTATCGCTCGGTCAATCTGACGTATAAAGGAGTGCCTGTAGAAGGTCGCAGGGCTGCAACCGAGGCTCTACCTGAGTGGGCGCCAAGTGAGTTACGTGAGTTGGAGACTCTGCTGCCGCAACCACAGGAGTGGTCACTGGATACCGAGGACTACATTGGATTATCTGGTGGTCTGGCAGACTATATCGGTGGCATTATCGCGACGAAACGGTCGCTTGCGATCTCTCCGGAGTCGGCGCGGCTCTACATCTTCGACGACTTGGGTGTATCACAGCGCTGGGCGAACAAGTTTACCGACGCTGGTATTGAAACCGTAAGTGATCTGGTTGGTAAGAACGAGGATGACCTGTTGCGGATCGAGGGCATCGGCGTCAAGGCCATCGAGGAGCTCAAGGCTGGCCTCGAGGAACGTGATCTTCTACACATCCTTGATAATAAATCCGCGGATGAGGAACCTGATGTCTCGCAGTTGTTGGAAATGGTCTTCTCACCCGATGACAGTGACCTGTTGCT
>JAAYYH010000288.1 GCA_012515495.1 Coriobacteriaceae bacterium
AGGTGATGTAATGAAACCCAACATGGATTTAAGGTTCTACGCCAGGGGCAAGGGCGTTCCGCTGTGGCGTGTGGCAGAAGCGTACGGCATACACGAAAACACGCTGCTGCAACGGCTCAGAAAACAATACAGCAAAGAGGACGCTAAGGAGTTTATGAGGATAGTAGACAAGCTATCCAGGAAGGAGTGAGGACACGGCTGACCCAGATTTGCCCTTATAATAACCGAGGAAAAACTTGTGGAAGGAGGTAAACAGAATTGGCATTGCGTGACCAGCCGTACATCCCGCTTTATGTTCAGGACTTCATGACTGATGAAAAATTAAGTGAGTGCAGTGCAGAAAGCACAGGCGTTTATATCAGGGCGATGTGCATCATGCACAAATCGCAGGAGTATGGAAAAGTTTTGCTTAAGCAAAAGGACAAGCAAAACCCAAGCAAAATTAAAAACTTTGCTGTCAAGTTGCATCGACTTATGCCTTATTCTGTCGATGTAATAGAGCGTTCTCTTACTGAACTCATTGATGAAGAAGTTTTAACGATTGAAGGCGATGTGCTTATGCAAAGGCGCATGGTAAAGGACGGAATCCTAAGCCAGATAAGGGCAAACGCTGGTAGCAAGGGAGGCAAGATTGCGCAGAGTAAATCGGTTGCTGGCAGTTTTGCTAAAGCAAAATCCAAAGCAAAACCCAAAGCAAAAGAACAAGCAAACACTGAATATGAATATGAAGATGAAATTGAAGATGAAACTGAAGTTAAAGGTACTAAGAAGCGCATGACCTACGATGACCCTGGCTTCCAAGCGTTTTGGTCTGCTTACCCAAAGAAGCAGGCCAAGGTTTCAGCACTAAAGGCGTTTGAGAAGATCAACCCCGACAGGGTGCTTCTGTCTCAAATGATCGGCGCGATTGAGGAAAGGCGAAACACAGAACAATGGCAGAAGGATAGCGGACAATTCATCCCGAATCCCGCCACCTGGCTTAATAATCGGCGCTGGGAGGACGAACTTGAACCGTTAACGGGGCCATCTCCCGCCGAAATCATCCTGTGAGGACGAAATAATGGACGATGTAAATTTGGAGGCCACGATAATTGGGTCCGCATTGTATAACCCGCAGGCCCTGGATCCGCTGCTTGAACTGGAGCCGGGGGACATGGAAACCAGGCACGGAATCGACATCCTGAACACCATCAAGCTCATGCATGAGGCCGGAGAGGGCATAGACCTGGTAACGGTGGACGCCCGGACCGATAAAAAATACACGAACTATCTCATCGAAGCGTCTACCCAGTGCGCGGCAATGCCGTTCCGCTTCGGCGACAATGTGAAACTTTTGAAAGAGCGGGGCAATCGCAAGCGGATCGGTCGGGAGGCGCAGAAGCTGCTGGGCGAGATCGTGGACCCGATGCGGGATCCCGCCGAAGTGGTGGAGGAGGCCATAGCCAGACTGCGGGGCCTGACAGCCACCAATAACCGGTCCATCTCCTCCAAGGAGGCCGCACTGGCCTTTGCAAGGGCCCTGGACCGGCAGGAAGAGCGTAGGGCGACCTTCGGTATAGCCCCGCTTGATGACGCGTTAGGGGGCATTTTTGGCGAAAAGCTGGTGGTGGTGGGCGCCCGGCCCGCGACGGGGAAGTCCGCCCTGGCTGTCAGCGCGGCCATGGCGACCCAGGCCAGGGGGAAGGTGCTGTTCTGCTCCTACGAAATGACCCCTGAGGAGATCGTGGGGCGTATGGTGGCCAATCTGTCAGGCGTGGATTCCCAGAACATTGCCTACCGCAAACTGGGCATTGTGGAATATGACCGGATCTATCCCGCCATCAGTGGGGTGGCAGGCTTTAATATCGTTTTCCGCCCGGACGCCAATACGCCGGGCAAGATCCGCGCTGAAGCGATCCGGCAAAAGAAGGACGGAGACCTGGCGCTCATCGTCGTGGACTACCTCCAGCAGATGACGAGCGGGATGCGGGCCGAGTCCCGGCGCGTGGAAGTGGGCCAAATCAGCCGGGCGCTTAAGCAGTTGGCCATGGAGACCGGAGTGCCGGTACTCGCGCTCAGCCAGCTCAATCGACAGAGCGAGGGCACGGCCTCTAAGGCGCCTACCATGGCAGAGATGCGAGAGTCAGGCGACATCGAACAGGACGCGGATGTGATCATCCTGATGCACGTGCCGGCTACCAGGGAGGACCATGTTGAGCAAATCAAGGAGATGGGACAGGCGTGCGTGCGGATGACGCTTGAAAAAAACCGGCAGGGCAAGTCAGGCCAGGTCATCGATGTGGCGTTTGATGGCGCCCGGATGCTATTCCGCCGGGTGCGGGACGTGATAGGAGGGCAAACATGAACGACTGGAGAGACATCCTGGGCTACCCCTACAATGACCGGGACTGGCGCCTGCTGATGGAGCGGGACGCGCGGGACATGGGGGAGGAGGATGAGGACGATGACGCGGGACACGAGTAATCCCTGCTACGGCTGCCCTGACCGCGCGGTGGGATGCCACGGCCAGTGCCCTGACTACCAGGCATGGGCGGCAGTTAAGGCCCAGGAACGCAAGGACCGCCTGCTGATGGGGCGCGGGGAGCCAGAGCAGAAAATGCGGTCAGACTACATCCGGCAAGCGGAGAAACAACACAAACGGAAGGGGAGGTTTTGAGATGTTAAGGAGAACGATGGCCCTGGCACTGGTCCTGATCATGCTGGCGGTTCCGGCACTGGCCGAGACACAGACATCCATGCTGCTGATGGAGGCAGTCCTGACCCAAACAATCAGGGAGAGCGGAGCCGGACTGTTTGACGCGGAGCGGAGCGGTGTTTTCGAGGGTGACGAGGGCGAGGTGTTTGTATCCCTCTACACCGTCCTGCCCTATTTGTTGTTTACGGTGGACCCGGAGAACGCCAATGAATTTATGTTGGGACTATGGGAGATCTATTACATGATCCACGGAGAGCTCTCTGACGCGCAGCTGATCCTGGTGGTGCAGGGTGACAGCGGGGTCTACCTGATGACTGAGGGGGAGACGGTGTGGGACAGTGTGCTGGAGACGGTGGTGCACTGGGGGAGGATATTATGACGTTTACCGAGGCAAAAGAAAGCGCCCGCGCACAGATAGGTAACCGGATCTACCAACTCCTGGAACAGCGCGGGATGAGCCAGAGACGCCTGTCAGTCGAGATCGACGTGGAGATGGCGATGGTCAACAAGTGGATTAACGGGCGATCTCTACCCTCACTCCCGGCAGCGCTGGCCATGGCGCAGGTTTTTGGGGTGACCGTGGAGCAGTTGGCGCTGGGGGAGGAGACGAAATGACCAACCAGAATCGCAAGTACCCCACCCGGATGCACGAGGTGCTGGGGGTGGAAGCCTTCGAGCAGTTTCAAATCAAAGAAGTATCTGGACACTTCTTTTTGACGGCAGCAGGGCAGATTTGCTCAAACGAGGTTGGCATTGACAACAACTATCTTTTACACGCCATCAACCACGGCATCATCCGAAAGCCCAGGCTGAGCGAGGAGCAGGCGGATCAATTGAAGGCGTTGGTGACACTTGGGTACAGGTGGCTTGTCGAGGAAAGAGGAGGGACTGTGGTGGCGGTAAACCACGAGGTGAAGAAAGGAGAGGTCAGATGGCTCTTAACTAACCCTCGAGATTCGGATGATGTTGTTTGCGATGTACATCAGTCATTAAGCGTTAAAAGTCTCGTCTCATGGTCTGACCCAGCGCCACTCGACATCGTTCAGACCCTGCGGGATGCGGGAGTGGAGGCAGAGGGATGACAATTCGCATCGTGCCATACAAAGAGGCGAGGCTTGACCATTTCAAGGCGGTGAGAGAGAAACGGAAGAAAACGCTGCATTGGTGGAAGTACCAGAAACCGGGCAAGGAATACTACGGGCTAACGATACGCGGGAGGTGTTCAGAACTGGAGAGCGAAATCAGTTACTTGGATGATGTGATTGAAATGCTTGAAAAAGCGGGGGTAGAGGGATGAAAGATTACACACAGGTGGAACGTGACAATGCGGCATTAACCATAAGGGAATACGCCTTCGGACAAATGAATATACTGAGAATTCTTGGCGATGAGGATGCCGAAAACAATCTGCAAGAGGCGATAAACATGGCCATCGCCGCCCTGCGCGGCCCGCAGCCCGACCCCGACACCGGACTCGCGAGGTGCGGGTGCGGGGGGAAGGCGAAAATATGGCCATCAGACCCAACACAGTTTACTCATGTGATAACTGATTACGAAGTCGGTTGTACCGAGTGCGCCATGACCACGGGCTGGGTGCGTGGAAAGCAAGAGAACGCCATGAAGGTTTGGAATACAGCCATGGGCTGGAAAGGTGGTTCGAAATGACACTGGAACAGGCGATGGAGGTGCTGATTAGTCGCTACAATAGTGGCGTGATACGAAGCAGAACGAATGATGGTGAATGGCGATTGGCAACGGACATCGCCATCATCGCCCTGCGCGAGAAGGCCGAGCGGGAGCGGGGGTGTGCCTACTGCGTGATTGGGCGTAGAAGCCCGGATGCGCGGTACTGCTCCAACTGCGGGCGCAAACTTACTCCCACGCTCCCGGAACTGGC
>JAAYYH010000076.1 GCA_012515495.1 Coriobacteriaceae bacterium
TCAGATTGGAGCATGATGGTACAGCTGGAAACCAAGAGTATTGTCATGGATGTCCAAGCTATAGATCGGGCATTGACTCGCATCTCACACGAGATCTTGGAAACGAACAAAGGAGCTCAATCCATCGCCTTGATCGGAATCGTCACCAGGGGCGACTTATTGGCGGAGGATCTCGCCAACCGTATCGAACGGATAGAAGGGGTGCGGGTGCCGGTAGGATCACTTGACATCAGTTTCTATCGGGACGATATCGCCATGCATATCTCTCCTGAGCTGCACACTACTGATATACCGTTCAGTGTTGACGGTAAGACGCTAGTGCTGGTAGACGACGTACTTTATACTGGTCGGACAATCCGAGCTGCTCTGGACGCAATCATGGATTACGGACGACCGGCCGCAATCCAATTGGCGGTGTTAATTGACAGAGGACATCGTGAATTACCGATCAGGGCAGATTTTGTGGGCAAGAATGTTCCTTCTGCGCGAACTGAACAGGTGCGATTGTTCCTTGAGGCTGTAGACGGTCGCAGTAGCGTCGAGATCTTGCAATCTGCACCTGGAGAGCACATCGGAGCCGCACCTTTGGGGGTAGGGCTGGGAACGCTAGAGGATGTGACATCCTCTCAGATGCCAGACAGTGCCCCAAGACAAGACAACAGACTGGATATAGCCACAAGGGGAGGTCACTGATGGGGACGTTGGCTACAGAGCATCTCCTGAATATCGAGGACCTGGACGTCGCTGGGATCAATGCAGTATTAGACACTGCCCGCTCGTTTAAGGAAGTCAACGAGCGTGCTATCAAGAAGTTGCCAACATTGCGTGGTCGAACGATAATCAATCTCTTCTTGGAGCCCTCAACACGTACGCGAACATCTTTTGAAATCGCAGCGAAGCGCTTATCGGCAGATGCCATCAATATGTCACCTTCAGCTTCCTCGACAGTCAAGGGTGAGTCTTTGGTCGACACAGCCAAGACCCTGGATGCCATGGATTGCGACCTATTGGTAATTAGGCACCGTTATGCTGGCGCACCTTACATCATGAGCCAGAATATGAGAGCCCATATAATCAATGCCGGAGACGGCAAACATCAACATCCAACACAGGCTCTGCTCGACCTCTTCACCATCCGCGAGCGTTTTGGCGGATTCTCTGGATTGAAGGTAGGCATCGTCGGTGATATCGCTCATTCGCGCGTGTTCGGCTCATTGGCACCGGCGCTAAGATTGCTCGGCGCAGACGTGACTGCGATCGCGCCCGCAACCCTTCTGCCGGCTTGCCCGGAATTGCTGGGCGCTAACCATTGCCACAAACTTGATGAGATACTAGGGGAGCTCGACGTCGTGTATTTGCTGAGAATCCAAAAAGAGCGAATCGAGCAATCACCATTTCCCAGTCTCAGAGAGTATGCTCGGTTGTATGGGATCGACCGCGGACGGCTTGAACGTATGAAGAGAGATGCGATATTGATGCATCCCGGCCCTGTGAATCGTGGCGTCGAGTTAACATCTGAAGCTGCCGATACGGCTGCCAATCTGCTGCTCTATCAGGTAAATGCCGGAGTTGCCATACGTATGGCGTTGATGTATCTGCTATTAGGAGGTGACCGTGATGGCTCTCTTGCTTAAAAGCGCTCGTTGTATAGATCCGTTGGTTGGGCTTGATACCATATGTGATATCTCCGTCCGCGATGGTCGAATCGCCGAGGTGGGACAGGACTTGAGCATCCCCAAGGGTCTGACCATCGATTTGACAGGTAAGGTGCTCGTCCCAGGACTGGTGGATATGCACGTGCATCTACGCGACCCCGGGCAAGAATATAAAGAGGATATCCGCACTGGTGCTGCTGCTGCGGCTCGGGGTGGATTCACGGCGATCCTAGCAATGCCCAACACTGATCCGGTGATCGACTGTGGGTCAGTCGTCAGATATGTGCTTGAGCGTGCTGCTAAGGTCAGCCGTACTCGCATCTACACCGCCGGTGCGTTGACCGCCGGACTGCAAGGACATGATCTGGCAGAGATAGGCGATATGGTAGAAGCGGGAGTTGTTGCCTTCAGTGACGACGGTCGTGGTGTTCAAGATGCCGGTGTCATGCGGCGGGCGATGGATTATGTCAAGTGCTTCGACAAGCGGGTGTTAAGCCATTGCCAAGACGAATCACTGGTTGGTAACGGCGTAGTGAACGAGGGAAGGGCATCGACATTGCTGGGACTGGCTGGATGGCCAGCCCTTGGTGAAGAGGCACAGATCGCACGTGATATCGCCTTGAGCAAACTCACCGGCTGTCCGCTGCATATCCAGCATCTGACTACGGCTGAAGGTGCGGATTTGGTACGGAAAGCCAAAGCCGAAGGTCTACCTGTGAGCTGTGAAGTCACCCCGCATCATCTATTCATGAATGAGGATCATCTGGATGCGACTTATAATACCAGTCTGAAGATGAATCCACCGCTGCGTACCAAAGCTGACAACAAGGCTTTAATCGAGGCGTTGCTCGATGGGACGATCGACACCATAGCTACTGACCACGCGCCTCACGCAGCTCATGAGAAATCACTGGAATTCGAGCTGGCTCCGTATGGCACTATTGGATTGGAGACAGCGCTATCATTGATTCTGACTAATCTGGTTGCACCGGGTATCATCAGCTGGAATCGTCTTATCGAGCTTATGGCTCATGCTCCCCGTCGTATCCTCGGACTGGAGTTGGTTAGCCTCAAAGCTCACAGCGTCGCTGACCTGACAATAATCGATCCTGAGATGACTTGGACTGTAGAAGAGCATGATTTTGTATCAAGATCCGCAAACTCAGCCTTCATCGGATCAGTACTTAAGGGTCGAGTGACTGATGTCTATGTGGGTGGTTATGCATCATTGGAGAATGGAGAGTTAGTTGATTAAGAATAAGAGTGACCTTCCAGCGGCATTGATGTTGGAGGATGGCACGTTCTTCCTCGGCATCAGTTGTGGCGCGTTGGGAGAAGCTTGTGGCGAGATCTGCTTCAACACCTCTTTAGTGGGTTACGTTGAAAGCATCAGCGATCCGAGTTATGCAGGGCAGATCGTCAATATGACCTATCCTCAGATCGGTAACTACGGTGTGGCTCATGCTGATATGCAAGCAGATCATTTGCATCTTAAGGGCGTCGTTGTCCGTGATATGTGCTACACTCCTTCGAATTTCAGGTCAGATGAGTCGCTGCCCGAGCTTTTGACTCGTCAAGGTGTAGTGGCCATCGAGAACATCGATACCCGTCATCTGACACGGCATATCCGTGATGCGGGAGCGATGCGGGCGATACTGTCAACGGTTGACACCAATCCCACATCCCTTTTGGAAAAGGTTCGAGCTTCAGCCGCTCTTGATGCGCAGAACCTCGCGGCAACGGTCAGTACACCAGAAAGCTACCTGTACCAGGACTGGGAAAAAATCCACGATTTCGCTCTCAAGACACCTCAACCAGAGCGCTATCACGTAGTCGCTTATGACTGTGGTATCAAGAAGGGCATCCTCAGGAACCTCCGCCGCGTAGGTTGTCGCGTTACGGTAGTACCTTGGGACACTCCGGCCGATGACGTTATCGCACTTGATCCAGATGGGATCTTCTTCTCCAATGGTCCGGGAGACCCCCAACCGGTTACTGCTAGTATCGAAGCCGCCAGACAACTGTTTGGCAAATTCCCGATATTCGGAATCTGTCTTGGGCAGCAGATGATCGGTCTATGCGCTGGGGCAAGTATCGAGAAATTGAAATTTGGACATCGCGGAGGCAATCAACCCGTGATGAATCTACGCACCCACCGTGTGGAGATCACCGCTCAGAATCATAGTTTCGGCATCGTTTTCCCTTCCTTGGGCGCTTTACTGCCGCAGGAAAGCGGTGGTATCGATTCACATCCCAATGATCTACGTTTTTGGGTTGAAAACGGGATCGCTCCAGTGGTTTCAAGCAAATCGCATGGTCGTATCCAGCTCACACACGTCAATCTCAATGATGGCACACCTGAAGGTCTGGCCTTCTTGGACGCTCCCACCTTTTGCGTTCAGTATCATCCAGAGGCTGGACCAGGACCAACAGATTCACATTATCTGTTTGACGCCTTTACAAGGTTGATGGACGGACGACAGGATTATCTGGATATCGATATCACCCAGGACCGCCTGGCAGAGTGGAGGTAAGTCGATGCCGAGAAGAACTGACATCAGTCGGATTTTGGTTATCGGCTCAGGTCCGATAGTCATTGGCCAAGCCTGTGAATTCGATTACTCCGGTACACAGGCATGTAAGGTATTACTTGATGACGGCTTCGAGGTCATTTTGGTGAACTCGAATCCCGCAACCATCATGACCGACCCCAGCATGGCCACACGCACCTATGTTGAGCCAGTCACGCCTGAATCCGTAGCGCGGATCATCGAACGCGAGAGGCCTGACGCCATACTTTCCACCCTGGGGGGTCAGACGGGATTGAATTGTGCTGTAGCCTTGGCACATAACGGAACGCTTGAGAAGTTCGGTGTGGAAATGATCGGTTGCAATCTACAATCGATTGAGAAAGGTGAGGATCGCAAACTGTTCGCAGAGGCAATGGCCGAGATCGGTCTGGAATGTGCCAAGAGCGGTTATGCGTATTGTGTCGAGGACGCCGAGCGCCTGAGTGAGGATCTGGGTTTCCCGCTGGTATTACGGCCATCTTATACACTTGGTGGCGCTGGCGGAGGAGTAGCCTATAACATCATCGAGCTCAGGGATATCGTCAGTCAGGGGCTGGATCTCTCGCCAGCAGGTGAAGTGCTAGTTGAAGAAAGCGTACTGGGCTGGAAGGAAATCGAGATGGAGGTGATGCGCGATAAGAACGGCAACGGCATTATCATCTGCTCGATCGAGAATTTCGATGCGATGGGTGTCCATACCGGGGACTCCATCACCGTCGCACCAGCCCTGACACTCACCGATATCGAATATCAGCGGA
>JAAYYH010000077.1 GCA_012515495.1 Coriobacteriaceae bacterium
CTCATCATCCACCTGTCGTGCTGCTGCCCTGATCTGCTCATCGGGCACTCGGAAGTCCTCCAGGTTCACTTTGTCGAATTGCCGAGTATATTCCCGCAACGCGTCATCTCCACGCTCCCGCACAGCGGCGACGATGTCCATCGCTGCTTTTATGGCATCACTCTCAAAGGCAGATTCCCTGCTCAATAACTGCGCATCCGGCTTCTGACCATCCAACATCTTGACAACTCTCATGCCCATATCGCCAACTCCTCTGCCAATTCTCGCACCCGCGCGTCAATGCGTACACTTGCCGGATTACCAATGAAACGCGCTGTTGACTGTAACACCTCGTCAACGATGACGAGGTTGTTCTCACGAAGCGTTGTTCCCGTTGCCGTGATGTCGACTATCCGTTCGGCCATACCGCATAACGGTGCCAACTCGATATTGCCATGCATCTTCACTATCTCGACCTGAACCCCTTCGCGATCATAATACTTTTTGGTGATGTGCGGATACTTGGTGGCAATGCGCAGGATGCCCAATCGACGGTACGCGTCTTCGGCTGCGCCCGTAGATTGTGCCGGTTCCGCGACCACGAAACGGCAGGCACCAAAGCCCAGATCGACAAGCTCCACAACCTCCAGCGCCGCTTCCACCAATGTATCCTTGCCACAAATGGCACAATCCACACCACCATAGCTGACAAAGACCGGAACGTCGGTGGGTCTGACGATGTAGAATTCCACTCCCTCATTATAAAAGACCAGCTGCCTCCCCGGATCGTCCAGTCCACGCACGTCCAGACCAGCCTTTGCTAAAAGTTCAACACTCTGGGGATAGAGAGCACCTTTGGGCACGGCTATCTTCAGCCGTGACGTTGGATGATTGGACTGCTGTTGTGATTCAGTGCTGCAGGTATCTTTGGCTAATGGATCTCCCATGATCAGCATTCCTCTCGCGCTGTGGCCAATACCGCAGGCTTACCCTGACAACGCAACTCTGCCGCTCTCCTGAAGGCTGCTATCGGATCGGCCTTATCCAGTATGACCTCATCGATACCAGAGGAACCCGCGATCGCGTCAACATCAACTTCCTGTTCCAATAGCGCGTGCATCACTCGTTCCAGGCCGAATGCGAAACCAGCAGCCGGTGCGCTGGCACCGTAAGACTCGAGCATACGATCATAACGTCCGCCGCTACCCAGAGGCACACCTAACCCGGGGGCATAGGCCTCGAAGACCAACCCTGTGTAGTAATCGAAGGCGCTCATAACACTAAAATCGACAGTGACGTGGTCAGAGGCACCCAGTTGATCGATGATATCATAGGTTTGCGCCAGGACATCCAATCCATCAACACAACCCAGAGGCTCAACGAGCTGTCTGCAGGCCTCAATCGCCCCACGTCCGCCTCTCACTTCCAGCAGACCACGCAACGCTGTTGCGTAACGGGCCTCGACACGCGCATCGTTTGCCAGACGCTTCACGGCGACGAGGTTGTTCTCATGGCATGCTGCCAACACGGTACTACGCCAAGAATCATCTACCGAACCTTCGCGCAGGCAGGCATCCAAAAGGTCGCGTAGCACACCCACCGTACAAAACGCCACAGTGAATTCCTTCAAACCACAAGCCTTGAGCGCTTCGACCAACAACAAAATGACTTCGGCGTCTGCAGCGGCTCCAGACAGTCCTATGGATTCCACGCCGATCTGAGTGAACTCGCGTGACTGCGCGCGCAAAGATTCCTCTTCTCTGAAGACCGACTGCACATAGCGAAAGCGTAAAGGCTTGGTGATATTCTCCAGACGTGATGCGACCTTTCGAGCAATCGGCAAAGTGACATCAGGACGCAACACCAGTAGAGTGCCATCGGCATCGAACAATCTGAAAGGCGTCTTGGTTAGCTGACCACCCTGCTCAAGCACCTCCAAGACCTCGAGTGTCGGGGTTTCTATGGGAGCATATCCCCACGAAGAGAGCACTTTTTGCACTCCGATAGTGATGCTTTCCCTCCAGCGTGCTTCTTCTGGCAATATATCTTTGAACCCTCGCGGGGTCACTGGAATCATCAGATCTCCTTTAACATCAGTCTTTACCAGCTCATGACGCATTGGTATAGTCTCAGCACTTTATCACACTAGAGTAATAAAGTGCAATAGGCGGCACCCTTGCACTCTGAGCATATCGGTGAATGATTCAGTCGCTGGCATGCCGCGCTGCACCTACACGACTCTACAGCAGTGCCTGCGCAAAACTGCGGGTAATGCGAACCCGAGAAGCCTGAGCTCGCGCTCATCTTGGCAGATTGCCAGACAATGCAAGAAGGCGGCTCCGTCACCACACCGATATGGTCATGTTAATGACCCGCCTATTGACTGGCGTTTTCATCTGGGTCGGTCAACCACCTTCTTTGCAGCCACTTTAGACCTCAGATTAAGATTTAGTCAAGCAACGGTTAGATGTTCACCGTGCCCGGACCCAGCAGCGCGATTAACTCTCTATGCAACTCAGACGAACTTGAGTCCACAGTGGACGGCAACTCGACTCTGAGAAAACCGCCATCAGGTTTGATAACATTGAGTACTACGGGATCGGAACCTGGATAGCGGTGCAACAACACGGTGAGCTGGTTGGAGACCAGCTGGTTAAACGCGGACGAATATATCTTGAGCTCAACAATGCTGTGCTGAGCCTTGGCATCCTCAAGATAGATCGGTGAGATATCTGAGACGATGATCTGAGAGCCGCGGTCGCTGCGTTCGTATCGGCAACGTACACGGACGATGGCTTCATCCTCCAGCTGGGCGCCACACTTCTCAAATGGCTGTGGGAAGATTATGGCCTCGATCTTGCCTTCCATGTCCTCAAGCTCGAATTTGGCCATCCTGCCGCCCTTCTTCGAGACCATCGGTGTTAGATTGCTCACCATTCCAGCCAGCGTGATACTGCGATTTTCCGGAACAATCAGCTCCTGTTCACCGATCTGATTGTCCGTGGCGTCTTCATCGTCGTTATGTCGCATCAGCACAGCCAGCGAATAGTCAGAGATCTGTTTGAGTGTAGTGGCGTAGGGTGAGAGAGGATGATCGGAGATGTAGAACTTCATGATCTCCTTCTCATAGGCAAGCTTGATCCGTCGATCCCATTCGACACCATCAGGTTCAGGGATATCCTCTTCAAATCCCGAGTCAGTGCCATGCTCCTCAAACAGGTCGAACATCGATACCTGACCGTCAGCCTTATCGCGGTGACGCTTGGCAGCGATGTCCATCAGATTGTCGATCTCCAAAAAACGCATCATCTGGCGCCGCGTGTATCCAGTGGAGTCAAAAGCTCCAGCTTTGACCAGAGACTCAACAGTCTTACGATTACAGCCAGCGTTGTTGAC
>JAAYYH010000078.1 GCA_012515495.1 Coriobacteriaceae bacterium
CTCATCATCCACCTGTCGTGCTGCTGCCCTGATCTGCTCATCGGGCACTCGGAAGTCCTCCAGGTTCACTTTGTCGAATTGCCGAGTATATTCCCGCAACGCGTCATCTCCACGCTCCCGCACAGCGACGACGATGTCCATCGCTGCTTTTATGGCATCACTCTCAAAGGCAGATTCCCTGCTCAGTAACTGCGCATCCGGCTTCTGACCATCCAGCATCTTGACAACTCTCATGCCCATATCGCCAACTCCTCTGCCAATTCTCGCACCCGCGCGTCGATGCGTACACTTGCCGGATTACCAATGAAACGCGCTGTTGACTGTAACACCTCATCAACGATGACGAGGTTGTTCTCACGAAGCGTTGTCCCTGTTGCCGTGATGTCGACTATCCGTTCGGCCATACCGCATAACGGTGCCAACTCGATATTGCCATGCATCTTCACTATCTCGACCTGAACCCCTTCGCGATCATAATACTCTTTGGTGATGTGCGGATATTTGGTGGCTATGCGCAGGATACCCAATCGACGGTACGCGTCTTCGGCTGCACCCGAAGACTGCGCAGGTTCCGCAACCACGAAGCGGCAGGCACCAAAGCCCAGATCGACCAGCTCCACAACCTCCAGTGTCGCTTCCACCAATGTATCCTTGCCGCAAATGGCACAATCCACACCACCATAGCTGACAAAGACCGGAACGTCGGTGGGTCTGACGATGTAGAATTCCACTCCCTCATTATAAAAGACCAACTGTCTCCCCGGATCGTCCAGTCCACGCACGTCCAGACCGGCCTTTGCTAAAAGTTCAACACTCTGGGGATAGAGGGCACCTTTGGGCACGGCTATCTTCAGCCGTGACGTTGGATGATTAGACTGCTGTTGTGAATTAGTGCGGCAGGTATCTTTGACTAATTGACCTCCCATGATCAGTATTCCTCTCGCGCTGTGGCCAATACCGCAGGCTTACCCTGACAACGCAGCTCTGCCGCTCTCCTGAAGGCTGCTATCGGATCGGCCTTATCCAGTATGACCTCATCGATAACAGAGGAACCCGCGAGCGCGTCGACATCGACTTCCTGTTCCAATAGCGCGTGCATCACGCGTTCCAGGCCAAACGCGAAACCAGCAGCCGGTGCGCTGGTGCCGTAAGATTCGAGCATACGATCGTAACGTCCGCCGCTACCCAGAGGCACACCTAACCCGGGAGCATAGGCCTCGAAGACCAGCCCCGTGTAGTAATCGAAGGCGCTCATAACACTGAAATCGACAGTGACGTGGTCAGAGGCACCCAGCTGATCGATGATGTCATAGGTTTGCGCCAAGACATCCAATCCATCAACACAACCCAGAGGCTCAACCAGCTGTCTGCAGGCCTCAATCGCCCCACGTCCGCCTCTCACTTCCAGCAGACCACGCAACGCTGTTGCGTAACGGACCTCGACACGCGCATCGTTTGCCAGACGCTTCACGGCGACGAGGTTGTTCTCATGGCATGCCGCCAACACGGTACTACGCCAGGATTCATCTACCGAACCTTCGCGCA
>JAAYYH010000079.1 GCA_012515495.1 Coriobacteriaceae bacterium
AGGACTGTTCGAGCTGCGAAGCAGCGAGATCCGCAGGCGCCCCGCTGTGAAGCTGGGGGCGGGTGAGAGCGCGGGAGTCTGCGTCTCCCGTGCTTGCCTCGCGAGCCGTGCTGTCGACAAAGGTCAGGTGCGCGTCACTAAGGGCAAGCTTGAGCGACTCGCGCACCCTCCTGTCCGGCTCAGCAAGTAAAGTCTTGAATCCAGCGAGCGTCAGAGAACGGGCACTCGCCACCAGACGCTCATCGGAACCTGCAATCTGTGCGTGCTTGACCTCGATACTGGCATCTAGTGTCGCCCCTGAACTTACCAGAGATAATAGCGTCAACCTCTGTTGATTGCCAAAATCAAGTTCCGCCGGCTTGATGAATAACCCCGCTAAATCGATATCGACAGCCTTCGCAGCCGATTCGATCTCTTCGTTGTAGCGGCTCGCGTCGTCAAAAAGCGAGCGCGGCTCAATAGGCACAACCAGTGTCTCAGGTGAGAGATAGGCCATTGGTGTGGTCGGCTGTGCATACAGATAAGGAAGATAGAGCTCTGACTGGGCGAAGAGTATTCCTTGCTTCATCAGATCCAGATGATAGGCTGCGTTCTTCGGGAGTTTCCTTCCACTATCTGAGATAAGCAGCTTGCGGGTAGCCAGATCCACGGCATCCCGAGTTAAAGCCAGCTCTCGTGCTGGGTAGACCTCAAACTCTGCGACCGCACCAATGGACTGACCGGTTGCGGCAACAACGCGACGTATCGACTCGACATTATCATCAAACAATTCGATCCTGACTGGAGAGATCGCATCGCTGGCGAAGATATCGATGACATCACCACGAACACTGAACGAACCCGGCTCATCAGCGCGATCAAGACGTTCGTAGCCCATCAACGTCAACGTCTGTGGCAGAATATCATAGCGAGCATTACCGTGAAGTTGCTCTCCAACGGTGAAGGCCAAGGGCGCGAAAACACCACTTTGCGCGGGGGGCACACAACGCAGCAGTGCCCGAGCCGAAGCGACCACCAGTTTTGGCGCTCCCTGATCCATGGCATATATCGCACGTGCCCTCTGACCTACAGCTCGAACCTGTGGCGGCTTCTCCGACCATGGTAAGTCATCTCGGATCGGCAAGGTCAAGACCGTCTCACCACCCAAGTAGCCTCTTAACTCGCGAACGAACCGCTCAACAGCTTCTTCACCTGCCAACAACACGACCATCGGCCGTGGATTACGGGCAAAAAGTGCGGCGATTATCAACGGACGCATGGACAATGGTACAGCGACGGTTGCGTCTTCGCCCTCCTCGAGTTTCGTGCCGAATTGCACAAACGGCTTGGCCTGGAACAGTATCCGTGCCAGATCATCTATCAACACGTGACACTCGGTTCTGCGCTGAGACTCGCCGCAACCACTTTATTCGGGACGCCGCTATCGACAGTGTCTCGGTTATCAACAATAACGTGCGTATTCACGACAACTCCGTTCCCTTAGATCTCTGCTACGTATTATAGTGTTTGCTGCCCCTCGACTAACCTAGGAGTAGAATACTGAGGGCTGATACCGCCCAACAGCACCTAACAGCACCTGATAGCGCCTTGCTGAAGAACGCCACGTTAAGGAGCACCATGCCTCGAGAGTCAACAACCAACAAGAGACAACGAGCCCAAGCCATCGCCGACCGGATGGATGAACGCTATCCGCACGCGGTCACCTTGCTGCAACATCACGATCCCTTCACGCTCACCATCGCCGTTTTACTCTCTGCGCAAACGACAGATGCCGCAGTCAATAAAGTCACTCCCCAACTCTTTAAGCGCTGGCCAACAGCTCAATCTCTGGCTGAAGCTGACCCGAGTGATGTCGAGGAAGTCATCAGGAACATCGGCCTACATCGTGTTAAGGCGAAGAACTGCGTCCGATTAGCCCAGATGCTTCTGGAATGCTATGACGGAGAAGTCCCCTCTACCATGGAGGAGCTACAACGACTGCCTGGCGTTGGGCGTAAAACCGCGAATATTATCCTTAACCAGGGTTTTGGAATCGTTGAGGGTATCGCGGTGGATACGCACGTCTTCCGCATCGCCCATAAGCTGCGACTCTCTGTGGCCAGCTCTCCTGATAGGGTCGAAGCGGACCTGTTGCGAATTCTCCCCAAGGAACGCTGGCAACCGATCAATCATCAATGGGTGCTCTTTGGCCGGGAGATCTGCATCGCTCG
>JAAYYH010000080.1 GCA_012515495.1 Coriobacteriaceae bacterium
AGCATTGTGGGCTCAGTGCCCCCAGTGAGCTTGCTGGGTTGGTAGCCGCAAACTGGAAGCAATCCAGAGCGTTGTATCGAGCTACGTTACAGGTTCTGAGTCATCCAGAGCTGGAGATGGTGCATATCTATTCGTTCGGCTGTGGCGTAGACGCGCTTGCTACCATGCAGCTCAGAGAGTTGCTGGAGGATTCCAACAGGATCTATACCGCGCTGAAGATCGACGAGATGGTCGATCTTGCCGCCATACGCATCCGACTGCGCTCTCTGGCCGCGGCGTTGCGAGAGCGAGAACTGGCGGATGATCAGTTTGCGCAAGTGAAGCAGCAAGCGAACCTGGGATCTTCACCTGTAGCAGCTGCCTCAGGCAACCGAGTGATCGTTGTCCCGGCTCTGGCGCCAGAGCATCTGAATGCGATTAGGCCGATTATGGCTGCGGAAGGTATCAAGCTCGAAGTCCTGGATCCGATCGATCAGCAGGATATCGAAACCGGTCAACGTTATTGCGACAACGACCTTTGCCATCCGATGATAGCTTTGGCTGGACAGGTGATCAGGTGGGCCAGCGAATCAGCCGCCAACGACCTTGTTACCGTCTTGATTCCCCAAGTCTGCAGCGGGTGTCGTAGCATCGAATTGCAGACGATAGTGCGTCGTGCTCTTTGGCGCAACGGAGTGGGACGACATATCGAGATCATCGGTTTTCCCGGTACCGGCAGTCAAATCATCTTAAAACCTGAGCTGGCCGCCGGTCTTCATTCTGCTTTGTCGCAGGTCACCATAACCGATACGATGCCGTTGATATCATCGGCGCAATCGTCAGGCACGAAATCATCTGATATAGAGGCATCTGATACAGAGTCATCTGTCATGGAATCATTTGGCATCGAGTGGCCCGGTATGGAATTATCTGGCAGTGAGGCGTGCCAAACCGAGAGACAGCAAGAGCCCGATAAGCCGAAGGTAGCCGTGTTGGGCAATGCGGCGTTGCTGTTCACTCCGTTTCTGAACCGTCAGATCATTCAGCGGATTATCGACGAGGGCTGTACCCCCGTGTTGCCTGCCATCACCGATCTGCTATTAACCAATGCCCCTCTGGAAAATCAGATTGAGAAGATGGTTGCTTATGGGGCAGAAGATATCGTTTATGTGCAGAGTTTTGGGTGTCTGAGCGGGCATATATATGCGCGTGGAGCCCTGAAGCGGATAAAACGGCGGTTCCCGCAGATAAACATCACCTTTATCGATTATGATTCTGGTGCATCGGAAATAAACCAGATCAATCGTCTGAAGCTCGCGCTTACCCTTGCTCGTGAACGTCAGATTGATGCGATGACTAACAAGTGAATGAAAGCAGGTGTTTCAATGTCGCAAGCTGGTTGCAGGTTCAAAACTGACACCTTAACCAAGACGGGGGGCTTTTTCGCGATAATCACTGCGATTCTCGCGTTGACCCTTCTCTTCGTACTCAGCAGTCCAACAATGGCTGAGGCAAAATCCTTCACCATGGGTCCCGTGGACATCCAGGCTAATGTACAGACAGATGGAACCCTTACGGTGTCTGAACAGCGCACCTTTGACTTCGATGGTGAATTCACTGCTGTCTGGTGGAAGATACCGACTGAGGGTATCGGCGGCATCACCGTGACAGGCATCAGCTTGACTCGAGCAGACGGTACGGTTGAAATACTTTCCGAGGTGCCGTTCAAGACTCAGTGGCGGGAGGAAGGTGGTCCTGGCGGGCAAGCCTATTCCGTTGACGACTACTATTCTTCGGTAGACCCCTACGTCTTCTTCAATATCTCTGACGAGAAGGTTGTCGTCACGCTGAACTATCAGGTTATTGATGCCATCAACACCTATAGCGATATTGCTGAGCTTTACTGGAAATTCGTTGGGCCGGATTGGGGTGAGACATCACGCGATGTCAATCTGGTGGTCACGCTGCCCAAACCATCTGGTATTAATTTGGCCGAAGGAGATGTACGTGCCTGGGGGCATGGCAATCTTACGGGAACCGTTGAGCCAAAAGACAACGGAACAGTAGTGTTTACCGCGGGATCGGTATATCCCGGAGATTTCGCAGAAGCCCGTATCGCCTTCCCGGTTGCTTGGATGAATGGGATGCCGATTGAGAACGCCTCGCCTCGCCTAGATACGATCATTGCCGAGGAAACCAATTGGGCAGAAGAGGCTAATCGACAAAGGATGACTGCGCGCATCATCATGGGAGTTGTGATCGGCATCAGTCTGATTATGGTCATCGTGGCGCTACTCCTGTTCTTCCGTTATGGTCGAGAGTACAAACCGCAATTCCAGGAGAAATACTGGCGTGATTATCCCTCGAACGATCACCCTGCGGTACTCGGCGCGCTATGGAAATGGGGGAATATCGATGCTCCCGAATTCACCGCGACACTGATGTCGTTAACTGAGCGGGGAGTGCTGAGAATCGATAAGGGCAGTTATCAGAATGAGAGGGGTAAGACCGTTGATGACTACATCCTCGCGCGCAATCCTCAGCTCGCTGCCACTCTGACAGATCCCATCGATACTGAGGCAATGGACCTGCTGTTCGATAAGGTTGCACAAGGACGTGATGCCCTCTACTTCAAGAGCATCGAACTCTATGGCAAGAAGAACCCTGAATCGTTCTTAACCAGCATGAATGCATGGAAGGCGACAGTAAAGGCTACGGCGGATGCCAAGGGCTATTTTGAGATGACTGGCAATCTACTCAGGGGCGCGATGTTGACGGCTGCGCTGATCTTGATTGGCCTGGCTTTATTCGTGGGTAGTGAGACTGGAGAGATATTGCTGGCCGGCATCGTTATACTCGCGGGCATCGTCATCGCCATCATCGCCACGCAGATGCGTCGTCGCAGCAAGGCCGCCGTTGAGTTGCATGCCCGCTGCGCTGCACTGCGCAATTGGCTTACTGACTTCTCAAATCTCAAGGAAGCGATTCCAACAGATGTCAAGGTCTGGGATTATTTCCTGGTGTTCGCGGTGGTCTTTGGTGTTGCCGATCAGGTAATCAGACAGCTGCAGGTGGTCTTACCCGAGATAGTCGAGAACCCTGCGTTCGTTCCCGTCTATATGTGGATAATGCCAGGCTATGTAGGTGGCCCAACACCAATGCAATCCATGACGCGTACATTCAATACCACGGTACAGACGGCTGCGAGCTCCAATAGCTCTGGCGGCGGCTTTGGCGGTGGATTCTCTGGCGGCGGTGGCGGTGGCTTTGGCGGTGGCGGCGGTGGTGCCCGCTAGGGTAGAATCGGTATAGGGATCATGTTATCTGCATTTCTTCCGAGCACATGATAGAGTTTAATTGCAATTTAGGAGTCAGCGGGATTGTGGTTAGCCGAAGTTGTGAGGTTTAGCAGGGATTGTCGAGAGGAGAAGTGTAATGAGCAGGATACTTGTAGGAGTCGATGGATCAGAAACCGCCTATCTGGCACTGGAAGAGGGTGTCCGCCAGGCGCGATTCTACAACGCGGAGCTCCACGTTGTCACTGTGCAGGGAATCCCCATCTTCGCAGAAATGGCAAGTGAAGCCGAAAGGTTACTCGAAGCAGCCAACACGCGTGCTCAGGAGATCATCGATGTTTCGCGAGAGATAGCAGCCAAGCATGGGGCGGAGATCTTTGGACACGCTTTTATCGGCCTGGAGGTCAAGCGCATCATAGAACTCCTAGATACGCTTGACGCATCCATGCTTGTCATCGGTTTCACGGGAACCTCAGCTCTCTACGACCGCGTGATGGGCAGCACCTGCGCAAGCTTGGTTCGGCTTGCCCCTTGCTCGGTACTGGTTGTCAAGCCAGAAACGAAACTTGATGAGGCAAGCACTTCCGAATAAGCAAAGGGGCAACGCAGTCGTACTCTAGAACTGCACCACGGGGACGTTATTCGCAGCCTCTCCAGCCTCGAACAGCGTGCGTTTGGCAAAGCCGAACATACCGGCAAACAGCACTCCCGGGAACGTCTGGATCGCGTTGTTGAAGTTCATCACTGTGTCGTTGTAGCTTTGACGCATATACGAGATCTTGTCCTCAGTGTCCTTGAGCTGCGCCTGCAGGTCCAAGAAGTTGGTGTTAGCCTTCAGGTCAGGGTAAGCTTCGGCTAAAGCAAACAACTGGCGCAATGCGGCAGTGATCTGATTCTCAGCCTCGACGCGCTGCTCCACGGTGGTAGCGCTCGCGGCTGCGTTGCGTGCCTCGACTACTCGCTCAAAGGTACCGCGCTCATGTGCGGCATAGCCCTTGACGGTTTCAATGAGGTTTGGGATCAAATCGAATCTTCTCTGCAGCTGAACCTCGATCTGCGCCCAAGCGTTATCAACGCGGTTGCGCAATTGCACGAAATTGTTGTACAGGCCAATCACTATTCCCGCTAAAACCACGATGACTATGACAATCACTATCACCGTAGTGAATGCACCATTTAACATGTCAGTCCTCCCTCTCGGCAAATGAGTCGAACTATTCCTGTTCGTACTCTTTGTTCAAGTATCCAAGCGAATTATAAGCATTCTTTGGATGGTGTTCGTCGCAACAAGATCAAAAAGCAGCAAACAAGTCCGAATGGGGGAGAACATTGAGGCGAATTGAGGGTTAATCCAACCACGCCCACACTGAATCACGCAGGAAAACAGTGATTCCTGGGGCGATCCTGTCGTAGTGCTGTGTGAAGCGCTCGTCATCGACGTACATCTGGGTGACACCTTTGTGTGCTTCTGGAGAATAGCTTGGCCAGAAGAAGCTCAGCCATTGCTTGTGCAGCTTGGCTGCCTCAACAGCTTGGGCTCCCGTGCAATCTCCCTGCTCAAAAGCTTGCTTCAGCGTTTGTTCAAAGAGCTCTCGGACCTGCTCAGATTGTTGATATTGCTCCTCGGAGAGTCCGGCGAACTTGGTATTGCTGGCTCTCACAGTCTCGTCACCATATTTCTCACGGATCTCCTCTCCGTATTTCTCCTCGTTTTCTCGCAGTGCCTTCTGTTTGAAAGCCTCGAATTTTTGAGCATCGCTCATGGTGGTTCCTTTCTCTTTGGAAACTATGGTTTCCTCTACCGTTACAATCAATCTGTCCAACTGAGCGCGTCGCTCCTTGAGTGCCGCAAGATGGTCATATAAGGCTTCGGTGGCATCGAAACTCTCAGATCTCAGTAGTGTATGGATATCCTCAAGAGGGAGTCCCATCTCCCGATAGAAGAGGATGTGTTGCAAACGGTCCACGTCAGAGGAATCGTAGCTACGGTAGCCGTTATCCTGTCTGGACGGTTGCAAAAGTCCCTGCTTGTCATACCAACGCAATGTGCGCGTAGATACTCCTGCCAGACTTGCCAACTGCTTGGTGGTGTAATACATCGTTGCCTTTCGTTTTCAATTCAGGTAGTGCGGTGGTAAGCGTAGGGCTATGCAGAGAATAGTGCTGCAATGAATGGCCATCGAAAGGCAGTATAAACAATGACGTAACGTCATAGTCAAGACGTAAGACAACTCGCGAATATTTTATAATTTACCCCTTGACTATGACGTAACGTCATAGTCAAGGGGTAAATTATAAAATATTCGCGAGTTGTCTTACGTTGTTCTCATTACTGGTATCAGACTCGCTAAGATATGGTCTGATCCAGCCAATCGGTGATATCACGAAATACCTCAGCACGTATTGGCTCATTAAGCACTTCGTGCCTGAGCCCCTGATAGAT
>JAAYYH010000081.1 GCA_012515495.1 Coriobacteriaceae bacterium
ATTCCTGCAAGGTGGGCAGCAACTGCTCCAGTGCCGCTTGGAAGGGTTCCTCGTGGATGCGATAGACCATCGCTGCCTGATGTGTGAGCATGTGATTGGCTACAACCTCGTTAGTTAAGATCATCGCTTCCTCAACCAGTGAAGTAGCATCCGTCTTCTCTCGCAAGGTGACGGCGACGGGCTTACCGCTTTCGTCCAAGCTCACCTTGGCCTCAATACTCTCGAAGTCGATAGCACCGCGAGCCTCTCGGCGACGGACGAGCTTCTTGGCCAGACGATTGAGGACGCGCAGGCGATTCTGCAACCGGAGATCCTCCCGAATGGCAGACGCGGTTGGAACGCAGGGCTGTGTCTGAACGAGGGTCTCCGCCTGAATGCGGGACTCTACCTGAGAGAGGGACTCTGACGAGGCCTCGTTGTCGTCGAAGAAGGCTTGCACCTCGTCGTAACTCAAGCGCGCGCGTGAGCGGATCAGCGACGGATACAGCTCGTAGCTCTGCACCGTTCCGTCCGAACGCATCAGCATATCGCACGTGAAAGCCAGACGATCCTCGTTAGGTTTGAGAGAGCAGAGGTCGTCACTGAGTTGAGGTGGCAACATCGGCAATACGCGATCTGGCAAATAGACACTGGTTGCCCTGCGACGGGCATCGAGATCGACAGAGCTCTCCCAGGCGACATATGCGCTTACATCGGCGATATGTACGCCCACGAGCATCTGCCCCTCGATGAAGTCAACTGACAACGCGTCATCGAAGTCGCGGGCGTCGCTTGGATCGATGGTGAAGATGAACCGTTCGCGCAAGTCGCGCCGCGGCAATGATTCGTCCACGGGAGTTGCGCCAATGTCGGTGACTGCTATGGGTGCTGCGGCTGCTGTGGCGAGTGCCGTGGCTGTGGCGGTCGGCGAATCGCCCCCATCGACAGCTGCCACGGACTGCAGTGCAGCCTGCATCGCAGACTCCGCGAGTCGAGCCGCTTCCTCCAAAGCTGCGGCCGAAAAGGCCGTCTCCAGCTTGTGACGACGGATGATCAGCTCGATATCCATCCCCCGCTCATCGTGATGGCCAACTACCTCCTCGATATAGCCCTGGGCTGCCTCCAATCTACTGGGGTAGGTGGTCAGACGCACCTCGACCACATCACCGTCGACAGCTGGAACGCCTATCGCGCGGGGATCGATGAAGATATCGTGACAGATCCGCGCATCGGAGGGTGTCACCACCCCTAAACCATCGCGATAGTGAAGCATACCCACAACCGTGGTATGTGCTCGTTCGATCACCCGTTTCACACTGCCGAGCATATCGCGTCTGCCTTCGCCAGCATTCTTCGTCTGGCTACGACGACGCTCTTCCAAGCGCCGCATACGCACAACTTGCACCACATCGCCGTCCATCGCGCCATAGATATTTCCCCGTGGTATGAAGTACTCTCCCTCGGGCGTCGCGACAAATCCATAGCCACGGCGTGAGATGCGGATCACGCCCACAGAACCATCGGTGTGTTTGAAACGACGCTTCTTGTTACGGGAGTGAGCCAAAGGTCTCGCCAATCAATCTGCTCGTTGATCAGTCTGTCTGCGCGGGCACAACGCCGCCTGTATCAATAGTGCCGTCTGTACCGATCATGGCTCTCAGCGCATCCAAAGCTGCAGCCAGTTGCGGGTCTTCAGCGCCAGGTGCCACCTCGATGTCTGGAGTGATGCCCACGCCATCGATCGCTACACCGTCAGGACTGTAATAGTGAGCGATGGTGTATTTGAGGGCACCGCCAAAGCTCAGCTCGCGCATATCCTGCACAGTACCCTTGCCAAATGTCTTCTCACCGACTATCGTTGCGCGACCGTGATCCTGCAGCGCAGCGCCCACCAGCTCAGAAGCCGAGGCGCTCCTGCTGTTCACCAGATAGACCAGTGGCTTGTTGGTGGCTATCTTGCCACTCACCTGCTTGCGCTCGATTCTATTCTTGGTCTCTATCTCTACCACGGTACCTCGCTCAACAAACAATGATGTTACATCGATTGACTGAGAAAGCAATCCACCGGGATTATCACGTACATCGAGGATGAAACCCCCGGCTCCCAGCTTCTCCAACTCAGTGACAGCTGTACGGATCTCCTCCGCGCTGCCTTCTCGATAGCGATAAAGACGGATGTAGCCCACGTCACCTTGTAGCTCCCACGTGCAATTGGGCACCGTCACGCTGCGCAGCGTTAGCGGCGTGGTTCGCTCCTGACCATCCCGCATCCAGATGATGGTCACCTGATCACCCTCATCGCGATGGATGGCTTCTGTGGCTTCGGAGAGCTCCCATTGTTTGCGCACACCGTCAATGGCGACCAAGATATCATCGGGTTTGATCCCAGCCTCTTGCGCCGGCGAATCAGGATAGACATCCAACACGCGTATCAGCTCATCACGCGCGGTCAAGACGATTCCGATGCCATAGTACTCGCCGCGAGTCATACGTTGGTATTCGGCCAACTCCTCTTTGGTGAAATAGCGCGCATATTGGTCTCCACTGGACTCCAGTAGAGCACGGATAGCAGTGCTGGTATCGGCATCAAGGCTACTCTGCGCAAAAGTCGCCAGGGCCTCATCATCCAAGATATTCGCGACTTCACGCAGACGTGCTGCCAGCTGCTCGAAACGGGCGATTGCCTCAGGATCATCAGAACCCTTGGTGTCAGGATCGATAAGACGCAGCTGATCGCCGATGTCAACGATGCCCAGATATGAAGCGATATTACCCGCGGAGAACAGCAACGCGGCAAGTAGGAAAACCGCAATCGTGGCCATTGCACGACCGAAGATACGCGGCTTTGCCGCTGTTTCTGGTAGTGCTGGCGCAGACGGTATTGGCTCCACTGCCGCTTGCTCCCGGTCTTCGTTGCTTCCGGGTTCCATGCCCTCTAAGCTTTCAGATAACGACGCATCGCCCAAGCTGATCCGATCAGGCCGATGACCAAGCCTACGGCGAACAACATCAGGTAGATCTGCCAGAGCTGCATCCCTGTGAAGTCAATAGGCAACCAAGAGATGGTCTGGGTAACCTGAGGCAACAGATAGTGGCTGATCAGTGCCACCGAACCAGATGCCAAACCAGCTCCGATAATGGCCTGCAGGGCTCCTTCCATCAAGAAGGGTCCACGGATGAAGCCATTAGATGCTCCTACCAGACGCATGATCGCTATCTCCTTGCGCCGAGCCAGAATCGCCAAGCGGATGGTGTTGTTGATGAAGATCAACGCGACAAACGCCAGCAAAGCAACGAGCGCGATACTCACATAACGGATGACCTCCGCGGTAGCGAACAGCTGCTTGATGATCTTTTGACCATAGCGCAGTGATTCCTCAGGATTATCGGGACGGTCTATAACCCGTCCAAACGTATCCTGAGCTTTGATCTGCTCTACAACTGCCTCAACCTCCTCGGGATTAGCAAGGGCGATATCCAGAGAAGCCGGCAAAGGATTACCACCCAACTGCTCGACGATCTCGGCACTAGACATCTCCTTGTACTTCTCGATTGCCTCGTCTTTGGAGGTGAACTCGATCTCACTGACTTCGGGCAGGCTCTGGATATAATTTTGTAGCGAATCGATATCACCCTGATCCGCCTCATCAGCCAACCAGATGGTGATGGAAACCTGACTTTCCACCGATTGGATGATCTTATCGATGATCAGACTGGCAACCAGGAACACACCTATCACCAACAGTGAGAGGAATATCGTCAGGATCGCGCCAAGAGTGGTGGAGAAGTTCTTCTTGGAGTTGATCAGGGCTTCCTTGATGAAGTAGAAGAAACTACGCATCGATCCCATACACCCCCTTATCCTGATCGCGAACCAGATAGCCGTTCTCCAGGGCAACCACGCGCTTGCGCATCGAGTCGACCATCTCGCGATCGTGTGTGGCTACGAGAATGGTGGTACCGGTACGGTTGATCCGATCAAGGAGTCGCATGATGCCCAGAGAGGTCTGTGGGTCAAGATTACCAGTAGGCTCATCGCAGATCAGCAATGGTGGTCGATTGACGATGGCCCGCGCGATGCTCACCCGCTGCTGCTCACCGCCCGAAAGTTGATCGGGGTATTTATCTTGTTTGTCTTCGAGGCCAACCAAACGCAGGACTTCGGGTACCTGTGTGCGGATGATATGACGGGATTTACCGATGACCTCCAACGCGAAAGCGACATTCTGGAAGGCTGTCTTGTTGGGTAGCAACTTGAAGTCTTGGAAGACACAACCGATATTACGACGCAGATAAGGCACTCGCCAGTTGCGCATACGCGTGAGATCTTCACCCGCAACAGTCAACTTGCCGTTGGAGACGATAATCTCGCGGTTGATCAGGCGAATGAATGTCGATTTACCGCTACCTGAGTGTCCCACTAAGAAGATGAACTCACCTGGGTAGATCTCCAGCGTGATATCTTTAAGTGCCGGCTTCTTGGGCTGCGCCGGGTAGAGTTTGGTGACCTTCTCGAAATTAATTACCGGCTTGACGCCTAAAACCCGCTGCGTGGCAGCCGGCGTAGTCTGTGACCGGATGTCATTTCTTTGTAGCGACGGCAAAGATGGCTGGTTTGCCATCGCGGTACCGAACGTAGCGTCAGGAGTGATCTTTGGTATGGCGCTAAGCGTATCGCCGGGTTTTTGCTGTATCGGCAACGGCAGTTCGGGCTCTACGCTCTGAGGCAGGGGCTCAACCCTATCGAACTCAGAAGTAGTCTGGGAATGCCGCGGCTCCCAGCTTCGATCTTCTTGTGTCACTTTCAATCGCTCCGTTCATTTAATACGCGTTTATTAGCTGGAGTAATCATCGCAATGATACCACAGCTGCGCATAGTGCCTGCACATCGAGTTCATATTCTCTGAACAGTTCATCCATAGTTCCCGACGTGCCAAAACGGTCCTGTACGCCTATCCTCTTCAGTGGCGCGCGCAGTACATTGGGAGCCTTCTCGGCAATCAGTTCTGCCACAGCAGATCCCAGTCCACCGATGATCGAATGCTCTTCAGCGGTTACAACGACACCGGTCTTATGTATGGAGGCGAGGATGGTGGCCTCATCCAACGGCTTGATGCTGAACGCGTCGATTACCTCGACATCGACACCCTGCTCAAACAGTGAATCAGCGGCCTTGAGCGCGAAATCGACCTCGACACCGCAGGCAACGATAGTTGCGTCTGAACCCGTGCGCAATACGCGTGCTTTGCCCAACTCAAAACCTTCAAGTTCATCGTAGAGCACTGGAACCGATGCTCGTCCCATGCGCACATACACAGGGCCAGGAGTGTTTGCCGCAATGCGTAGGGCAGCCTTGGCGCTGGTGTAATCAGCCGGCACCATTACCCGCATGTTTGGCAGCACGCGCATCAGGGCGATATCCTCGACCATCTGATGACTGCCACCATCAGCACCAACACTGAGCCCCGCATGTGTAGGCGCAATCTTAACGTTAAGGCCAGCGTAGCAGATGGTATTGCGCACCTGATCGTAAGCGCGTCCAGTGGCGAATACCGCGAATGAGCCGGTGAATACCAGTTTGCCGGAAAGGGAGAGCCCCGCAGCGATACCCATCATGTTCTGCTCTGCGATGCCCACGTTGATCAGCCTGCCAGGATCTGCCTTACCCAGCTTGGCTGTAGTGGTGGAACCAGAGAGATCGGCATCTACCGCTACCACGTCCAAACCTTCTTCAAGGAGTTCCAGCAGTGTTGCGCCATAGGCCTCGCGGGTTGCTTTCAGTTCGCTCATTTGCATACCCCGCATTCCTTCAGAGCTTGAGCGCATTGTTCTGCGTTTGGAGCCTTGCCGTGCCAACCGCATTGGTTCTCCATGAAACTGACGCCCTTGCCTTTGATAGTCGCCGCAACGATGGCAACCGGGCCCTCTTGATAGGCTGTCGCTGCTTCCAGAGCTGACTGGATGGCCTCGACGTCGTGGCCGTCGACCTTGATAACATACCAGCC
>JAAYYH010000082.1 GCA_012515495.1 Coriobacteriaceae bacterium
CTATCTACCTGTGTTGCCACTGATGTCTCGGCTACCGACGCGATTGCCATGGTCATGGCGGTCCGCGGTCTGGATACACAAAGCAACATGTATATGGCAACCGTCCCGGCATATACCAATTTCCACGATGGCTTATCATATGTCGCGGTTCAGGAACCGGATTTTTCAGAAATGATGCAGAGGATCGATCAAGGCCTGCCGCCAGTCGATTCCAACTCGGAGTAAGCGCAGCGTATCAGCGAAGGCTGAATAGCCGACAGTCATAGCAAGCCGGAAAGCTCGTATAGCTCGAAAGCGCAAGGAACGGGGGCATTTTGAAGGGTATCGTTCTAGCAGGTGGCGCTGGTACGCGGTTGTATCCGTTAACTCTGGTGACATCCAAACAGCTACTCCCGGTCTACGACAAACCGATGATCTACTATCCGCTCTCCGTGCTGATGCTGGCGGGCATCCGTGACATCCTGATTATCTCCACACCCACCGATCTGCCAAACTTCGCCAGACTCTTAGGTGACGGCTCGCGTTTTGGTCTTAACCTGAGTTATGTTGAGCAACCCTCACCCGATGGCCTTGCGCAGGCGTTCATCCTTGGTGAGGAGTTCATCGCTGGTGATAGCTGTGCCTTGATCTTAGGCGACAACATCTTCTTTGCCAACCGTTTGAGTGATTCACTCGATCAAGCTGTCAATAAGAAGTACGGCGCAACTGTCTTTGGCTACCATGTCGATGATCCCTGTCGATTTGGCATCGTCGAGTTTGACGAGAATGGCAAGGCGATCTCGATCGAGGAGAAACCCAAGAACCCAAAATCCAACTATTGCGTCACAGGTCTCTATTTCTATGATGACCGGGTCTGTGAATTCGCCAAGTGCGTTAAACCATCGGCTCGTGGTGAGTTGGAGATAACGGATCTCAATCGTCTGTATCTGGAGGACGGCTCGCTGGATGTAATCACCATGGGTCGAGGTTTCTCTTGGCTGGATACTGGAACCGTAGACTCCTTGTTCGATGCCAGTGACTTTGTGCGCGTAATGCAGCAACGTCAGGGTCTGGTGATCGCTGCTATTGAGGAGATTGCCTATCACAACGGCTGGATAGACCGCGAGCAACTTATAGGTGCTGCCCGCAGTTATGGCAAATCATCTTACGGATCACATCTGCGTAAAGTCGCCGACAACAGGGTTTTAAACCTCAGGCGGGGAGTGTGAAGAGCAATGAATATCCTGATCACTGGCAGTAAGGGACAGCTGGGATGCGAGCTTAGGCGGCTCATCAGCACTGGTGTTGCCGAGATCGGAGCAATTCCCGAGGTCTATCGCGAGGCCAGCGTTCTGTATTGCGATCTGGATGAATTGGATATCACCGATGAGCAGGCTTGCTTGCGGTTCGTTGACAGCAACGACATCGGGATGATTATCAATTGCGCTGCCTTCACCAATGTTGATGCCTGCGAGAGCAAGCCAGAGTTGGCCGCTGCTGTGAATGCAGACGGGCCACGCAATCTGGCTAGAGCCGCGGAGCGGGTGGGCGCGACACTGATACACATCTCGACCGACTATGTCTTCGCGGGCGATGATCCCAGTCCGCGCGTGGAAACCGATGCACCCAGTCCGCGCAGTGTGTATGGACAGACTAAGCTCGCGGGAGAGCAACAGGTAGCCGCTGAGTGCAGCAGGCATTTCATCGTGCGCACCGCATGGCTCTATGGCTACGAAGGCGCGAACTTTGTGAAGACGATCATGCGACTGGCTCGCGAGAACGGCATGATCAAGGTAGTCGATGATCAGTATGGCAGTCCCACCAGCGCCAACGATTTGGCCTATGAGCTGGTCAAACTTGCCTTGACCAACGAGTATGGTATCTATCACTGCACCAATAACGGCACCTGCTCTTGGTTCGAGTTCGCCTCGGCCATAGTCGATATAGCAGGGATCCCCTGCGAGAAGAACGCCTGCAGCACTGAGGAGTTTGTGCGTCCGGCTAAGCGACCGGCATTCTCGGTCTTGGATAATGCCCGACTGCGCGCTACCATCGGCGACGAGATGCGAAACTGGCGAGACGCGCTGGAAAGCTATCTGGAAAACGTGGGGAGCAGCGATTGATGAAGACCTATCTGGTTACCGGTGGCGCTGGATTCATCGGTTCGAATTATGTGCTCTATCTGCTGGAGAGGTATCCACAGGTCAAGGTGATCAACGTTGACGTGCTCACTTACGCTGGCAATCTGGAGAATCTCAAATCAATCGAGGGAGACCCGCGGCACTTCTTTGTGCAGGCGGATATCTGTGATCGCGCTGCTGTTCAAAAGCTGTTCCAAGACCATGACGTCGATTATCTGGTCAACTTCGCTGCTGAGAGTCATGTAGACCGTAGCATATTGGATCCTCAGGTTTTCGTGCAGACCAATGTCTCAGGCACGTTGAATCTGCTCCAGTGCGCAAAGGAAGCGTGGCAGATTGGCGAGGACGAATATAAGCCAGGCGTTAAGTTCCTGCAGGTCTCCACAGATGAAGTCTACGGATCGCTTGGCGCGGAAGGCTTCTTCACCGAGCAGACCCCACTTGATCCGCATAGTCCCTATTCTGCCAGCAAGGCTTCAGCCGATTTGTTGACCAAGGCCTTCTACGATACCTACAGGCTGCCCATCAACATCACCCGTTGCTCCAACAACTACGGACCTTTTCAGTTTCCCGAGAAGCTGATCCCGCTGATGTTGAATAATGCCCTGCAGCACAGGGAACTACCGGTCTATGGTGATGGCCTGCAGATACGCGACTGGCTTTATGTCGAAGACCATTGCCAAGCCGTTGAGCTGGTGCTCAGGGATGGAGCTGTGGGAGAGGTCTATAACATCGGCGGCCACAACGAGCGTACCAATCTCGAGATAGTTGGGCAAATCATCGCTTATCTGCGTCAGGAGGCAGATTCAGCCGTAGGCGAGCACCTGATACGTCACGTCATCGATCGCAAAGGGCACGACCGTCGCTACGGTATCGATCCCACCAAGATCAGCGAAGCTTTAGGCTGGAGCCCGCAAACGGCGTTCGAGCAGGGCATCAGGAAAACCATCAAATGGTATCTGGATAACCATGACTGGGTAGAGCATGTCACTTCAGGTTCCTATCGCGATTATTATCAAAGGCTCTACGAAGGTCGCTGATGACCCTCATTGCTGCTATGATGGGAGCCATAGTCCCGCAGGTAGATAATGGAGGCCAGTTATGAGCATCTCGGTTGCGCTGGCGGCACGGAATGGTGCCAGATTCCTGCGCGCACAGGTTGACTCGATCCTGCCTCAACTCCATGGCGACGATCAGTTGATCATCTCTGTCGACCCATCCACAGATACCACGCTTGAGTTGGCGCGACAGCTTGCGCAGTCCAGTTCGTTCATTGAGGTGGTCGAGGGGCCAGGCCAGGGTATCAGTGGCAACTTCCAAAACGCGATTCAAGCTTGCAGTGGTCGGCACATCTTCTTGTGCGATCATGATGATATCTGGTATCCAGAGAAGGTAGCTAAGGTGCTAGCGGCTTTTGTGGACAGCAATGCTGCTCTGGTGATGCATGATGCCATGGTGGTGGGTGAGGATCTTGAGTTACTTGAGCCCTCATTCTTCGCCCAGCGTGATAGCAAGCCGGGTTATACGCGCAATATCATCAAGAACTCATACATCGGTTGCTGCATGGCATTCGGTCGTGAGTTAAAACACCATATCCTGCCGTTTCCCAAGAGCATCCCCATGCATGACCAGTGGATAGGACTGCTGGCCGAGAAGTTTGGTGGCGTCTGCTTCTTGGACGAGCCGCTAATCAAGTATCGCCGTCACAACGATAATGCCACGCGGAGCACTCATGCCAGTGTTTCGCAGATGGTGGCCTGGCGAGCCAGCCTGATGCAGGAGCTGGTAAAGCGCACAGTAGAGATTGAGCATCAGGAGCTGGATAGAGAGCATCAGCTTGCGAGAGAACTCGAAATCGCGAGAGAACACGAACTCGGACATAGGTGAATTGGATAAAGGTGGGCTATGGGCAAGTTCTCTTTCATACCAACTGCAATCGAAGGTGTCTTCATTGTTGAGACTACGGCATTCACAGATGCGCGAGGTTACTTTATGGAGACCTACAACGAGAAGGACTTCAGTGCTGCTGGGATAACGACTCATTTTGTCCAAGATAACCAGTCCAGCTCCAGCAGGGGAGTATTGCGTGGCTTGCACTTCCAGATGGAACATCCGCAAGCTAAGCTCGTACGGGTGATCAGCGGCGAGGTCTTTGATGTCGCGGTGGATATCCGTCCCAACAGCCCCACATACGGAAAATGGGTTGGTGTGATCTTGAGCGCGCAGAATCGTCGGCAGTTCTTGATACCCAAAGGTTTTGCGCATGGCTTCCTCGTGCTTTCTGAGCAGGCGGAATTCGCCTATAAGTGCGATGAGCTTTATCACCCAAAAGACGAGGGTGGTATACTTTGGAACGATCCAAACATCGCTATCGAATGGCCTTTGCCTGAGGGGGTTGAGCCCATATTGTCGCAAAAGGATAAGGGTTTCAGCCAGCTGGTTATGCCGTAGGGGCGCTTGTGGAATCTACCATCGAAAACATCTTGGCGATAATCAGTGCCATAGTCATAGTAGCTACCATTGTCATCGCCTTGGTCAATATCCCACGGATAAAGGCGCTCTGGCCGGGCTTCAAGAAGTACCGTCACTTGCTTGCGATGCTGGTCTCACGCGATATCAAGGTCAAATACCGCAGATCGGTGCTGGGTTTACTCTGGAGCGTGCTCCAGCCCCTGTTCTTCATGCTGATCATCACCTTGGTATTCGCGAATGTTTTCAAGTTGGGGATTCGGGATTATCCGGTTTTCTACATCACAGGCTTCGTCGTCTTCAGCTTTGTCAGTGAGGCAACAACACTTTCGCTCAACTCGATACTAGGCAATGCTTCGTTGATCAAGAAGGTCTATATCCCAAAGTATATCTTCCCGCTGCAAAAATGCCTGTTTGCGTTGGTGAATATGGCGTTTTCTCTGATAGCAGTGGCAATCGTCTATATCATCTTGCAAGTCCCTGTCTATCCCACCGCGTTCTTGTTGGTTGTGGTGATGGCCTATGCCGCAGTGTTCAGCTTTGGTCTGAGCTTGATCCTCAGTGCGGCGGTGATGTTCTTCAGGGATGTCGCGCATCTTTATGGCATCTGGATCACTGC
>JAAYYH010000083.1 GCA_012515495.1 Coriobacteriaceae bacterium
CTGACCTTTGTCGACAGCACGGCTCGCGAGGCAAGCACGGGAGACGCAGACTCCCGCGCTCTCACCCGCCCCCAGCTTCACAGCGGGGCGCCTGCGGATCTCGCTGCTTCGCAGCTCGAACAGTCCTCGGCACCGCCCCGTGCTTCGCAGGGTGCCGCTCACGAGGACCGTCTATTGTCTCCGCGGCTTCCCTCGCTGCAATCCGGCATCATCACCATCGTCGACAGCCATGTCTCCACCTCGTTGATCATCCCCTCGGCTAAGCTGGGCATCCTCACATTGGCCGATGTCTCGGCGCGTTCTGCAGCCAGGCGCGGACAGCGTCGGGTGGATCCCACTTCTCTAACGTTTCCCTACAAGCCTGGGGATTATGTTGTACACGCAACGCATGGGATCGCGTTGTTCAAGCAGATCGTCCGTCAAGAGGTTGTCGGACTGGAACGCGACTACCTTTATCTGGAATACGCGCACGGTGATAAGCTGTTCACACCAGTGGAGCAGATCGATAAGATCACCCGCTACGTTGGGCCCGAGGGCACTGCGCCACGTCTGACGCGCCTGAATACCAGTGACTGGAGCAGAGCCACCAACAAGGCTCGTAAGGCGGCGCGCAAGCTGGCTTTTGACTTGATCGACCTCTACGCGCGGCGCAGCGCCGTCCAGGGCTTCGCCTATCAATCGGATAACGACTTGCAGCAGCAGATGGAACTGCTGTTCCCTTATGAGGAGACGCCTGACCAGTTGGCGGCAATCGCCGACGTCAAGGCAGACATGGAATCCAATAAGCCGATGGATCGGTTGATCTGCGGCGATGTTGGCTTTGGCAAGACCGAAGTCGCGCTCAGAGCGGCATTCAAGGCGGCGCAGAGTGGCAAACAGGTGATGTTGCTTTCGCCAACGACCATCCTCGCTCAGCAGCATTTCACGACCTTCGATGAGCGCTTCTCGCCCTTTGCCGTCAAGGTCGCGGTACTCTCGCGTTTCCGCACTGGCGCGCAGCAGAAGCAGACGTTGCTGGAATTCTCAGAAGGTAAGGTCGATGTTTTAATCGGGACTCACAGGTTGCTGTCCTCCGATGTCAATCCCAAAGATCTCGGCCTGATCATCATCGACGAGGAGCAGCGCTTTGGTGTTCAGCACAAAGAACAACTGAAGAATCTGCGCGAACAAGTCGACGTACTCACGCTTTCAGCGACACCGATACCCCGTACCATGCAGATGGCTATCAGCGGTGTACGCGATATGTCGTTGATAGATACGCCTCCGGCCAGCCGCACGCCCATCAAGGTACACGTGGGTGAATGGGACGAGGATGTGGTCAGCGGTGCTATCCGCCGCGAGATGGAGCGTGGAGGACAAGTCTATTACGTCTCCAACCGTGTCAAGAGCATCGATGCCGCTGTTGCGCGAGTTCAAGCTGTCGCGCCCGAGGCGCGTATCTCCATAGCACATGGTCAGATGAGTGAGCGTGAGCTGGAGAAGGTGATGGAAGGCTTCGCTGCTAATCAGGTAGATGTGCTCGTTGCGACCACTATCATCGAATCCGGACTGGATAATCCGCATTCCAACACCTTGATCATCGAGGATTCACAACGCTTGGGCTTGGCTCAGCTCTATCAGCTCAAAGGCCGTGTGGGTCGCTCGCACGCTCAAGCTTACGCGTATTTCCTGTTTCCCACACATAGCTCCTTGACGGAAACAGCCGTGGAACGCCTGACGGCGATCAGTGAGCATCAGGAGTTGGGCAGTGGCATGAAGATTGCCATGCGCGATCTGGAGATCCGCGGTGCCGGCTCATTGATGGGTGCCGAACAGCATGGTATGCTCAGCGCCGTTGGTTTCGATCTGTTCGCAGCTATGTTGAAAGAAGCGGTCCAGGCAGCCAGGTCGGAGAAACCGATAGCTTATCCTGATGTCCGCATTGACCTGCCCGTTCATTTCTATCTGCCGGAGGAGTACATCCCGGCTGCTGACGAACGAGTGCTGTTCTACCGTCGTCTGGCTGCCGCGAGCTCGCTGGCAGACGTTCAGGCGATTGCCGACCAGCTCTTGCACTCCTATGGCGCTTTACCCGTACCAGTGCAGAATTTGGTCGATCGCGCCCTTGTTAAGGTGTTGGCGGGTGAGCTGGGTATCCATTCCATCAGCATCCAGCGCGGAAAGCTGAACATCGAGCCTGTCGAGCTGGCCACAAAGGCACGCTCGTTTGTCGAAGCGCACAAGGGCATCTACATGGTCAAGTCGCAGAGATTACTGTATCCTCTAACAAAACAAGTCGCTGTTTTTACTGTTTTGATTGAGTTGCTTGAGCATCTGCTGGAGGGTAAGCAAGAAAATCACGACCTCTGAGGGTTTGTTGGCAATCTGATGTTGGGTACATGACAGGTGGGAGAAGATAAGCTGACGATTGGATAACATAGTCGTTTCAGTTTCTGCGCAACCTGCACAGGCAGGCATACTATAGATAGCTACAGATGTTCAGCCTACAGATTTTCTGTGAAGGAGAGAAGTCAGTGGAACCCAAAGAGCCGATGATTCCGCCGAGTGCGGACGAAAACGATGTGAATACCGGCCTTCCCTATGGCAAGCACCCTAGTGCTCAGGCTCCCGTTGGCAGTGGCTTCGTTCCCGCGCCGGAGCATTTTCATGGTGGCCAGATGTCTGGTGGTTATTATCCACCAAATCAGGTCGCGCCTCCTTACGGACAACAGGGTGCTCCTTACAGGCAGCCTGATCCTGCCGGCAATGCGGTACCTGTGTCGCCCTATGCGCAACCACAATACACACAGGCCAGCTATAATCAGCCATATAATCAGCCTTATAATTATCCATATGCGACACCGGGCACATTGCCGCCTCCAAAGAAGAACCGCACGGGATTGATTGTCGCCATCGTCATATTGGTCCTGTTGCTTTGCAGCTGTTGTCTGGTAATGGCTGTTACTCTCGGACTGATCGTGGATTCTGGTAGCATGGAAGAGATCGGCCGCTATGATGTCAGCATGAGTATTCCTGGAAGATTCCTCATATAGTTCGCTGCTGACGGCTAGATCGAGAGCTGTAAGGGCTGTTAACAGCCTAGCCGATAATCCAAGCAGGTGAATCAGACCGATGAGGCCGGTTCTTCGTCAAGCAGGAAATCCTCACCGCGGATCTCCGTGAAGTAGCAGGCTGATTCTGGGCAGGCCTGTATGCAGGCAGTACAGGCTACACAATACAGGGGGTCGCAGAACACGTAACCGGTTCTCTGCGCGGTTCCAGCTTGTCCACTATCTTCCTCAGCCACTGATGGCTTGGCTGTCTGAGCGACCGTCTGATCGGCTGTCATCTCAATTGGCTGTTGATCGAAAACGTCCTCAGTCTTATCTTCGACCATCCAGCGCGCGCGGGTTGGGCAGACGTTGATACAAGTACCGCAAAGCGTGCATTTGCTGGCATCGGTTGCGCTGACCGGCAGCACAAGTGTCTCCGCGTTTTCTGGATTACGACCCAATGACTCAATCATGATGAAGCGCAGTGAGGTGATCAGAGGCTTCTTACTGAAGCTCGTATTCTGCAGATTCGCAGTGGTCCAAGGTTTCTTATCGTTCGCTTTCCCGGGGGAATGCTTGCCGGGCGTATTGCGATCCTGCTTCAGGCGGGTCTTCTCAAAGGCGGACTTACGTTCCTGATTGATCTTCGCTTCCTTGAGTGCTCGATTACCGGAAGTGCCAACTTCATCCCAGGAATCCTTGACCTCTTTCAAGAACCCCGTGAATAGACCTCTGCGGTCGACTTCCTCACTGGACATCAGGTAAGCACGGACATTAGCGTGTCTGGTCTGGGGAATATCTGCGACCTGCGCCACCAATCCAACCTCAGCTTGTGCCCACTGCTCGGCTTGACTGATAGCGTCGCTGAAGAGTTCCTCGATATTATCCTTGGCATTTACCGGGCATTGCGCGCATTGCCCGAAGGGAAGATAGACCAGTATCTCTTCGAGCTTGGCGACTCCGATCTCATTGACCAAGGAGAACCAGATCTCCTTGGTCATCATCGCCAGACAGGGTACCTTGAGCAGATGGTCGCTGGCGGCAGCGGTATCCAACAGCTTCAGTGCCATCTCAGCGTTTGTGCTGGCATCGGTGGTCTCGGTTTGAAGTCGAAGCAGCGCGAATGTGCGCTCACAGGTCACTGCCAGTCTATCCACACGCAACGTTGCCTGCAAAGCGAGACGATTGATCTGTTGAGCTGATCGACTTGATGCCGAGATGGCATTGGTGGGACAGAAACCGATGCAGGCTCCACATTTTAAGCAATTGCTGGTGCTGACAGCAAGACGCTTTCCCTGCTCGCTGATGGCATCGACAGGACAGGCATCGATGCAGATGCTGCAGGGCGTGGGCTCTGTCGTATAACGCAGACACTGGCTGGATAGGGTCATGATATTGCCCGTGCCAAACGTAGTGAGCCCAGGATTGCAACGTGTTTTGATTTCCGATGTGATGACTGTATCTTCCATGGCAAACAGTATACTATGACAACGTCTGATATTGGAGGTTTACAACGTGACGATACAACACACAAAGTCACATCAACCAGCCATAGGCTCAAAGGACGATACAGAGGAGGATATGACAACCTGCAACGTGACTGGCGGCAATCCATCTGGTGATGAGTGCCTGGGATCGAAGCTTGAGCGGTTTGCTGCTCTTGTCGCCGCTTTACGAGCACCCGATGGTTGTCCTTGGGACAGAGAGCAGACGCATCAGAGTATAGCAAGTCACATGATTGAGGAAACCTACGAGGCGGTTGCCGCCATTGAGCGAGGTGATATCGCCAATCTGCGCGAGGAGCTTGGCGATATGTTGTTGCAGATCGTTTTACAGTCGCAGATTGCCAAAGAATCTGGTGAGTTCACATTCGCCGATGTGGTTGACGATATCGATGCCAAGATCGTCCGTCGTCACCCACATGTCTTTGGCGATGAGGCAGCTTTCGCGGCTGCGCGTTTCTCCAAAGAGCAGATTGCCCAGATACAGCAGGCTCAAACCGCTGGCGAGGTCATTAATCTCTGGGATCAGATTAAGTTGCATGAGAAAGCCATGAAAGCGTCTCGTTGCCAAGGCGAAACAGAACGTGTGGGTCTGCTCGACAACATACCGCAGTCATTCCCGGCGTTGATGCAAGCTCAAGATATCAGTCGCAAAGTGGTGGCCTCAGGGTTCGAGTGGGAGACAATTGATGAGGTCTGGGAGCAGTTTGAAAGTGAAGTCGACGAGTTCAACGCGACTGAGCTTGGGTCGATTCAGGCAGAACAGGAGTTTGGCGACATGCTCTTCACCTTGGTGAATGTCGCTCGCAAACAGGGTATCGACGCTGAGAGTGCGCTGCGTTCATCCTGCCGTAAAATCCGTGAGCGCTGGGCTATCATGGAGCAGTACGCACAAGAGCGCGATCAGCGTTTGGAAGAGCTGGGCACTGTCGAGTTAGAAGCAATGTGGCAGAAGGCGAAGCTCAGGGAGAATGGTTCAAAGGACGGCTCTAGAGGTTAAGTAGTGAGATAGCGACACAGGCAAATGTTAAGGAAGGTTGACGTAATGAGCAGCATCATTGATATCTACGGGCGAGAGATACTCGATTCGCGCGGTAACCCCACAGTCGAGGTCGAAGTCATGCTGGACGATGGTTCTTTTGGGCGCGCCGCTGTGCCATCAGGAGCTTCAACCGGGGCTTTTGAGGCCTGTGAGCTGCGCGACACCGACTGTGCGCGCTATCTGGGCAAGGGTGTGATTGCGGCTGTCGATCATGTCAATGACGAGATAGCAGATGCACTGGTGGGCATGGATGCCACCGACCAGCGCGCGATTGATAGTGAGCTTCTTGCCTTGGATGGAACAGCGAACAAGACCAATCTTGGTGCCAACGCTGTGCTTGGAACATCTCTGGCAGTTGCCAAGGCGGCAGCTGAGTCTACCGAGCTGACGTTGTACAGCTATATCGGTGGAGCAAATGCCCATCTGTTGCCAACCCCGATGATGAATGTTCTCAATGGCGGGGTTCATGCCGATAATAACGTTGATTTCCAGGAGTTCATGATCATGCCAGTGGGAGCATCGAGCTTTAATGAGGCGGTTCGTTGGTGCGCCGAGATCTACCACACGCTCAAGGTGGTCCTCAAGGAGCGCGGCTTGTCCGCTGCCGTCGGCGATGAGGGCGGCTTTGCCCCTGATCTCACCACCAACGAGGAGCCGCTTGTGCTTCTCAGTGAGGCTTGTACTCGAGCCGGTTATACCCCTGGCGAGCAGATAATGTTCGCACTGGATCCAGCCGCAACTGAATTCTACGATGCAGAACGTGGCCTCTATGTGTTGGCGGGCGAGGGTCGCGAGCTGACCCGGGAGCAGATGGTGGATTATTGGCAGACCCTGACTGAAAACCATCCGATTATCTCACTTGAAGATGGCATGGCCGAGGAAGACTGGGACGGCTGGAAACTACTCACCGAGCGTATCGGAGCGCGGGTGCAGCTGGTCGGAGATGATCTGTTCGTCACTAATGTCTCGCGTCTGAAGCGCGGCATTGAATTGGGGGTTGCCAATTCCATCCTCATCAAGTTGAATCAGATCGGTTCACTCACCGAAACGTTGGAGACGATCGAAACCGCCAAGCGCGCGGGTTATACCTGTGTGATCAGCCATCGTAGCGGTGAAACAGAAGATGTGACCATTGCCGATCTGGCGGTGGCGATCAATGCTGGTCAGATCAAGACTGGCGCTCCCGCGCGTACTGACCGGGTTGCCAAGTACAACCAGCTTATCCGTATCGAGGAAGAATTAGGTGATTCCAGCGCATACGCGGGAATGGCGGCATTCTACAATCTAGCGCGGGGGTGCTGACTGAATGTCCTTCGAGTATTACCTGAACGGGAATGCCCGACGCATCGATGAGGCAATAGCCGTTTCGATTGGCAAGGGTGATACAGACGATATCTGGCGGTATCTTTATGGCCCGCTCTCCGAGTACAGCGCCAATGGCGGCAAGCGTCATAGACCATTGATTTGCGAGCTGGCTTGCGAAGCTGTTGGCGGAGATCCAACTTTGGCGCGTAACTCGGCTGTAGCCATTGAGCATTTTCACACGGCGGCTCTGATCCACGATGATATCGCTGATGAGTCGACATTGCGTCGCGGGAAGCCCTGTATGCATCTGACTCAGGGTGAAGGTTTGGCAATCAACGCCGGAGACCTCGCTTTGTCTTTGGTTACCGGTAGCGTACTCAAAGACAGTCAGCTTGCGGATGATGTCAAACTCAGGGTGCTTGATGAGCTGGTGCAGATGACTACGCGCACAATTGAGGGTCAGGCTCTTGACATCGGCTGGGCTCGTGACGCGCGCTTCGATTTGACCACCGATGATTACCTGATGATGGCGGCGCATAAGACCGCCTACTATTCAGGTGGGACACCGCTGGCGGTTGGGGCCATCGTCGGTGGAGGAACCGAGTTGCAGATCGAGACCTTACGCAGCTTTGGTATGGCCAGTGGTATCGCCTTCCAGATCCATGATGACCTGCTGAATCTGGTTGGTACCGGCGAGGCGACGAAGAAGGATTTTCGCAGTGACATCACTGAGGGGAAGCGTACCCTCGTGGCTGTGCATGCCCTGCAACACTCTGCTTCCAGCGTGGAGCTGAAGAGCATCCTTGCCGCGCACACAATAGACGAACAGGAGCTTGCGCAAGCGGTTGGGATCATGCAATCCGCTGGTTCCATCGATTATGCTCGTGAATATGCTCTGACACTGGCCAGCGAAGCCAAGCGAGAACTTACAGAAGTGATACCAGATAGTAATGCACGCCGACTCTTACTGTCGATGGCAGATTTCTTCGTGGACAGGGTGGGCTGACCAACGATGGAAGTCATTGTCAAAGGTTCAAGCGGCGCGGCCGTAGCGGATGTCCAGCGACGGCTCCAATCCCTTGGTTTTGAGCTCGGGCAAGATATTGCCTCTGGAACCTATGGTCTGGAAACCGCGGAAGCAGTCATGGCATTCAGAGCGCGTGAAGGTATCAGCGTTGGCGATTACGTCGATCAGGAGACCTGGGCAGCGCTGGTAGATGCAACCTTCACTTTAGGCGATCGTGTGCTTTATCTGCGTATGCCGTATTTCCACGGTCGAGATGTTGCGACACTGCAAAGTGCCCTGGAATCTCTGGGATTCAATTGTGGTGGATCGGACGGTATCTTCGGTGCCCATACCGAAAGAGCGCTGCGCGAATTCCAATTCAACGCCGGCATCACCAGTGATGGGATAGCCGGAACATCCACCTTCAACGCCATCGAGCGCCTGCATCACGCCTGGCAGGGCAAAGGCGCCTTGACCCTAAAAGACCAGACTTTGGGATTCTCACGGGCTGCCGCGGTTTTGGAGAGCGCCAGCATCTGCGTATTCAGCACCGAAGCTGTAGGCAAAGCCATTGCTGAGCGAGTCTCCAATCTGGCACTGGCAACAACTTCGGCCTCACGGGTGGTTTCCGCGCAGTCGCTGACGCAGGTTCCCGCTCAGTCGACATTAATGGTGCAGTTGGCGACTGTTCAGATCGAGCCGGAAGACGGGATCCCTTTGGTGCTATATGACGATGACACAACCTTGAATACCCGTATCCGTACTGCCATAGAATCGATAGCATCCACAGAGAACAAGATCATCGTCCAGATCGAGGTACCGGCGATAACGGCTCCTGATTTCTCTGCGCGTGACGAACAGCATTGCGCTGTGGCCTTGTTGGATGCTCTTTGCCTGGCAGTTGCCTAGCATTTGTCTGACGCTGGTTTTATGTTTTTTATAGAAATATTGAGCATTTTACAGGCATCGTGCTACCATACTGCACAACTTAGATGTTCATAGCGGAGCTTAACACCTGAATGATGACCGATACGTAGTAGCAGGTGGAGTTTAATGCTCGGGTTCCAGAGGTCCTGATTTGGTCAATGCGCGGTCGCGTGCCATAAAGCAGGAAGTCTTTGGTGAGGAGTTGCAATGGGTGAGAGAAGTACGGATTTTGCTGATCGACAGGATCGGTCGCGAGATCATGGACTGTTCTCTTTGAATCGAAGAACGTTCTCCCTCGGGTTGGCAGTAGGCGCGTTTGCGCTGTTCAATCCATTTTCCAGTAGTAAAGCTTTTGCTGAGCCTACTTCGGCTGAGAAGCAGGCTGAAGCCGATGAGGTTAAGGCCAGGCTTGACTCGTGGCGGACAGAACTGGAAGAAGCCTCACGCGAATACCATCTGGCGCTTGAGGCACACGATTCGGCGCTAGTTGCCATGGATGAAGCCAAAGCCCGTATCGAAGCCGCAGAGGCGAAGATCACCGACTTACAATCCAAGTTAGGTAACCGAGCGGCGAATATGTATCGCGGCGGACCGCTGACATTTCTCGACGTGTTGTTTGGCGCCAGCAGCTTTGAGGAATTCACCACCACTTGGGATCTTCTCAACGGCATCAATCAGGAAAACGCCACATTGATCGAGCAGACCAAGACGGCCAAACAGGAAGCTGAAGCTGCGCATCAGGAATACACCCACCAAGAGAAACTGGCTGCGCAGAAACTAGCTGAGGCCGAAAAGATCAAGGCAGATGCCGAGGTCACCGTTTCGGCTTACGAGACCGAGTTAGCTAATCTTAACGAGGAGATCAAGGAACTCATCCGCAAGGAAGAGGAAGCCGAGGCTGCGCGTCAGGCCGCAGCTGCAGCCGCGGCAGCCAATCAGGGCTCAAACAACGGTGGCGGCAGTTATCGTGGCGACGGTACAGGCAATTACGACGTTGGCACCTATAACAGTGTGGTTGAAGCAGCATACTCACGTCTTGGCTGTCCTTACGTCTGGGCAGCAACGGGGCCAAACTCATTTGACTGCTCGGGACTCACACAGTGGTGCTACAGACAGGTTGGTATCAGTATCCCTCGGGTTGACACCTCCCAACGCGCGGCAGCTTCCTCGATTCTACCTGTAAGCGAAGCTCAACCAGGAGACATCCTTTGGATGTGGGGTCACGTGGGTATCTACATCGGCGGCGGCCAATACATCCATGCTCCTCAACCTGGAGACGTGGTGAGGATTGCCAGCAACATGGGTATGTGGCAGGCTGCCTGTCGCTACTGATCGTGATTCCAGATGAGACGATAATCCTATAGCTGCAGGCACGGAGTGCTTTGGATAGTTCAGCTTGCATCCTTGGTGATGATTGGCTGGAGTCGCAAGGGAAAATCCGGTTCAATATACGAATCAACGCGATAAATCTGGTAAATCTGGGAACAATCTGTAGGGTTTACGGTAGCAATAATAGTCGCAATAATCTTACCGATATCTGATCGCTGCGCTATAATATGAAAGATTATTCTACGAACTGAAGGGGTGGTTGGTTTGGCATTTAAATCTGATATTGAGATAGCTCAAGAAACTCCGATGAAAGATATCCGCGAGATAGCAGATGGTCTTGGCGTTGACGCAAAGTACATTGAGCAATATGGCAATTACAAGGCAAAAATCGATTACAACATACTAGCGGACATGCAAGATAAGCCCGATGGCAAGTTGATCTTAGTTACCGCTATCACACCGACTCCGGCTGGTGAGGGAAAGACCACGACTACTGTTGGTCTGGCGGATGGTCTCCGTAAGATCGGCAAGAAGAGCGTCGTGGCTTTGCGCGAGCCCAGTCTTGGTCCGGTATTCGGTGTTAAGGGAGGTGCTGCTGGCGGAGGATATGCGCAGGTAGTTCCGATGGAAGACATCAATCTGCATTTCACTGGTGACTTCCATGCCATCGGTGCTGCCAACAACCTTTTAGCGGCTATGTTGGACAATCATATCTTCCAGGGTAATGAGTTGGGCATCGACAACCGTCGCATCACTTGGAAACGTGCTGTCGACATGAACGATCGTCAACTGCGTTATATCACCAATGGCCTCGGTGGACGCGTCAATGGCGTGCCGCGCGAGGATGGTTTCGACATCACTGTGGCCAGCGAAGTGATGGCGGTGCTCTGTCTATCCAGTGATATTGATGACCTCAAGGAGCGTTTGTCTCGGATAATCGTCGGTTACACTCGCGATGAGAAACCGGTTACTGCTGGTGAGCTGAAAGCTGCAGGTGCCATGGCTGCCTTGCTCAAGGACGCCCTCAAGCCCAATCTTGTGCAGACGCTCGAGCATACCCCAGCCTTTATCCATGGTGGCCCCTTTGCCAACATCGCTCACGGTTGCAACAGTGTTATGGCCACTCGTCTGGCTTTGAAACTCGGCGATTATGCTGTCACAGAAGCTGGATTCGGTGCCGATCTGGGTGCTGAGAAATTCTTGGACATCAAGTGCCGTATCACTGGTCTGGAGCCCGACGCGGTGGTAATCGTGGCTTCGGTACGCGCTCTCAAGCATCACGGTGGCGTTGCTAAGGCTGACCTGCAGACCGCCAATGTCGAGGCAGTGGACAAGGGTCTACCCAACTTGCTGCAACACGTTGAGAACGTCACTCAGGTCTTTGGATTGCCTGCTGTCGTTGCCATCAACCGCTTCCCAACGGACAGCGAGGAAGAGCTGGCTCTGATTGAGGAGAAGTGTCGCGCGCTTGGTGTCAATGTTGCTCTGTCTGAGGTATGGGGTAATGGTGGCGAAGGTGGAAGGGTACTGGCTGAAGAGGTTGTACGTCTTTGTGAGCAACCCAAGCAGTTCGAGTTCTGCTATGACATCGAGGCCAGTATCGAGGAGAAGCTCGAGGCCATCTGCAAGCGCGTCTATCGCGCCGGTTCGGTAGAGTTGGCTGCCGGGGCCAAGAAGCAGGCGACTCAACTGGCCGCGTTGGGCTTTGATAAGATGCCCATCTGCATGGCCAAGACCCAGTACAGCTTCAGTGATGATGCCTCATTACTGGGCGCGCCTCGCGACTTCAAGGTTATCGTACGTAATCTCAAAGTCTCGGCTGGTGCCGGGTTCATCGTTGCCTTGACTGGTGACATCATGACCATGCCGGGTCTGCCCAAGGTGCCAAGCGCTGAGAAGATCGATGTCGACAACACCGGTCGCATCAGCGGACTGTTCTAATCACTGGCAACTGCCAGTCAACAGTGGTCAATGACGTTAAGGCCCGCCGGCACACAGTTGCAGGGCGGGCCGAGTCTTACACGAGATTGGATTACTAATGGATATCCCCAAGATGAGTTGCGGAGAGTTTATAGAGGTCCTTGCCTCTAAGGAACCGGTTCCCGGTGGCGGTGGAGCTTCGGCTCTTGTGGCTGCGATAGGCACTGCCCTTGGCAATATGGTGGGCAGTCTGACCCTTGGCAAGAAGAAGTATGCTGATGTTGAGGAGGATATCATCGCCCTGAAGGCCAGAGCGGATATCCTACAAGATGAGCTACTGGCTTTAGGGAACAAGGATGCTGAGGTCTTTGCCGTGCTTTCACGCGCCTATGGTCTGCCAAAGGATACTCCTGAACAGCAGGCCGAGAAGACTCGCATCATGGAAGCTGCGCTGCGAGAATGCAGTGATGTTCCCTTGCGCATCATGGAGAAATGCTGCGAGGCAATCGAGTTGCATAGGGAATTCGCGGCAAAGGGGACAGCTATCGCCATCAGCGATGTCGGCGTTGGTGTGGCATTCTGCCGGGCAGCCCTGCTCGGAGCATCTTTGAATATCTTCATCAACACGAAATCCATGGTTGATCGTGACCATGCAAAAGAGCTTAACGGAAAAGCTGCAGCCATGTTGGACAGTTACACGAAACTGGCTGACGACATCTTCGCTGATGTCGCAAAGCGATTTGAGCAGGAGGATTAAGTTGGCTACATTACTTAAAGGCGCCGCTGTTGTTGAGGCTCTGAATCAAGAGTCCGCTGAAATGGTCAAGCATCTGGAACAGCTTGGAGTATCCCCAACACTGGCGATAGTCAGGGTGGGGGAACGCGAGGACGATATCGCCTACGAGCGTGGCGCTACCAAACGTTGCGAGAAAGTCGGTGTTGCTGTTAAGCAGGTCACATTATCTGGTGATTGCAGTGAGGCTGAGCTAATAGAGACTCTTGAGGGGTTGAACGCTGACGATCAGGTGCACGGCATATTGTTGTTCAGACCGCTGCCCAAATATATGGACGAAGACCGCGTCCGCAATATTGTGGCACCGAACAAGGACATCGACGGCATCACCGATCTGTCATTGGCTGGTGTGTTCACCGGTGTTGAGACCGGTTTCGCGCCCTGTACCGCTCAGGCATGCATGGAGATACTTGACTTCTATGGCATCGAAACCAAGGGTAAGCGCGCTGTGGTCATCGGCCGTAGCTTGGTGGTTGGTAAGCCTGCTGCCTTGATGCTGATCTCAAAAAACGCCACGGTCACCGTCTGCCATACCCGTACAATCGACATGCCGGCTGTCTGCCGTCAGGGTGAGATAGTCATCGTCAGTGCCGGACGTCCCGGAATCGTCGATGCCAGCTACCTTTCTGAAGGCCAAGTGGTAATCGATGTGGGAATCAATGTCACTGAAGACGGCAACTTGGTTGGCGATGTGGACTTCGAAGCGGCAGAGCCGCTGGTTGGGGCTATCACTCCGGTTCCGGGCGGAGTGGGCACTGTGACAACAAGTGTACTGGTGAAACATGTGGTTCAGGCTGCACAGAGGACTCTGGAGTAGAGGCTGGAATAGAAGCGCTTACAGATAACACCGAAGCTACAGGTAAAGAGTCTCAGATGACCATGGACAGTGACCAGGCGATTAAGTACATCAATCAACGTGAATGGCGCGAGAGTCGTTTGGGACTTGAACGTGTCAGTGAATTGCTCGAGCTGATGGGTAACCCTCAGCTCGAGACTCGATTCGCGCACATTGCAGGGACCAATGGTAAAGGCAGTGTCTGCATCATGCTGGCAGAATCGCTGATGGCTGCCGGTTACCGCACTGGTCTGTTCATCTCCCCATATATCAATGTCTTCAATGAACGGATCCAGGTTGATGGTCAAGCCATCACTGATGACGCTTTGGCCAAGATCACCGAGCGCGTTCGCTTGTATGCGGATCAGATGTCCGATCATCCCACAGAATTCGAGCTGATTGCCGCGGTTGCCATGCAATACTTCGCTGACCAACACTGCGATATCGTGGTTTTGGAAGTTGGTCTGGGTGGACGTTTGGATGCTACCAACGTCATCCCCGTGCCCGAGGTCGCTGTTATTGCGCCAATCAGTCTCGATCATACAGCAGAGCTGGGCGATACCTTAGAGAAGATCGCTTCCGAGAAGGCCGGTATCATCAAATCGGGGGGCTGTCTGGTCTCAGCCGTACAGAGTCCCGGCGTATCAGAGGTCATCAATGAAATTTGCGGCAATCGAGGCGCATCCTTGCGCGCTGTTGATCCAGCAGCGCTGGTAGTCCAAGCTAACAACTTAACCGGGCAGCGTTTCACCTACAAGCATCATCAAGACTTGGAGATACGGCTCCTCGGTACCTATCAACCAGCGAACGCGGCAGTGGTGATCGAGGTGGTAGAGTGCCTGCGGCGCAAGGACTGGTTAATCAGCGATGATGCTTTGCGCAAAGGCTTGCTCTCGGCCAGATGGCCAGCTCGTTTCGAATTAGTGCATCAACGGCCCTGGTTTATCATCGATGGCGGCCACAACCCTCAGGGGGCGGTCAGTCTGGCAGCCAACATTCGCCATTATTTTGCCGATAAGCCGGTGGATTTGATCTTTGGTGTGATGGCCGATAAGGATATCCAGACAATGCTCTCTGCAGTGTTACCCTTAGCCAGTCGCGTGTTCACCGTGACGGCCGACAACCACAGGGCAATGCCGGCAGACCAACTCGCCGAATATGTCCGTGCAAGTGGTTTGACAGAGGTCTTGGCCTGCGATAGCGTTGAGCAGGCTGTTACGCAAGCCATGCAAACAGCAGATCCTGACCAAGTGATTTGCGCATTCGGGTCCTTCTACATTGCCGGCGCCATACGTCGGTTATTTGGGTTGGTGCCTCAGACAGGGTAGAGCAGATTACCCTATAGATGAAGGGAGACTGAGCTTGTTTACGATCATCAGAAAGAAAGCACTGAACAATGATGTGACGCTGATGGAAATCGAGGCTCCCGATATATCCCGAAAAGCTAAACCAGGACAATTCATCATCTATCGCATAGACGAGCAGGGGGAGAGGATTCCTCTGACTATTGCTGATACCAATCCCGAAACTGGAACAGTAACCATAATCTTCCAACAGGTGGGTGCGTCAACCAAGATGCTCGCCGCCTTGTCGGAGGGGGACTCGATACTGGATTTCGTTGGACCGCTGGGGTCTCCCAGTCACCTTGAAGGCATAGAACGAGCCTGTATCATCGGGGGTGGTGTTGGCTGTGCCATTGCCTACCCGCAAGCCAAGGAACTGCATAGAAGAGGCGCGGCCGTGGACGTTATCGTCGGTTTTCGCAGCAAGGAACTGGTGATATTGGAAGACGAGTTCCGCGAGGTCTGTGACAACTTCTATATAACTACTGATGATGGAAGCTATGGCGAGAAGGGCTTTGTCACTGACAGGCTGAAAGCCCTGTTGGATGCCGGCAACGTTTATGATGAGGTGATTGCCATCGGACCAGTGCCGATGATGAAGTTCGTAAGCAAGCTGACAAAAGAATACGATGTGAAGACCACTGTCAGCCTCAATCCGATAATGATCGACGGCACTGGGATGTGTGGTGGCTGTAGGGTTACTGTGGGCGGAGAGGTCAAGTTCGCCTGTGTCGATGGACCGGAATTCGATGGTCATCAAGTGGATTTCGATGAGCTGATGCATCGCAATAGTTTTTATCAGGAACAAGAACGCGGCCATGCGTGTCGTTTAACGGGAGGTATGGCCAATGGCTAAGAACGCTGGGGTCAGAGTTGAGATGCCGGTTCAAGATCCCTTGATTCGGCGCACGAATTTCGACGAGGTAGCACTGGGCTACAGCGAGGAAATGGCCAAAGAGGAAGCAGCTCGCTGCTTGCAGTGTAAGACACGCCCCTGTGTGGATGGCTGTCCGGTGAACGTGCAGATACCTGAATTCATCGCCGCGATCAATGATGGCGAATACCAGCAGGCCTATGAGTCGATTGTTGAGACGAATGTGTTGCCGGCGGTTTGTGGCCGTGTTTGTCCTCAGGAAAGCCAATGTGAGGCACGCTGTGTGCGTGGCCGCAAGGGAGAGGCTGTGGCTATTGGCCGTTTGGAGCGCTTTGTCGCCGATTGGCATCTGGAACATAGCAAGTCGGCGGCTGACGGATTCCAGTCCAATGGGCACAAAGTGGCAGTCATTGGAGCTGGCCCTGCGGGGCTCTCGTGTGCCGGTGATCTTGCGAGCAGAGGCTACGAAGTGACGGTCTTCGAAGCTTTCCACACCTCGGGTGGCGTACTGGTATACGGTATCCCTGAGTTCCGCCTACCGAAGCACATCGTCGAAGCAGAGGTCAAGGCACTGCAGACGGCTGGCGTGACAATCAGGACGAACTGCGTTGTTGGCCGGACAATCTCTGTCGATGAACTCTTTGAACAGGGCTATGAAGCCGTGTTCATCGGTTCTGGAGCCGGTCTGCCCTCGTTTCTGGGTATCGAAGGTGAATCATTACTCGGTGTGTACTCAGCTAATGAGTATCTGACTCGGATGAACCTGATGCACGCATACGATGAGGCTTACGACACGCCATTGCGAAAGCATCGGCGGGTCGCGGTGATTGGCGGCGGCAATGTCGCCATGGATGCGGCGCGATGTGCCCTGCGTATGGGTGCGGAAGAAGTCAGTATCGTCTATCGTCGTAGTATGGTTGAGTTGCCTGCGCGTGTTGAAGAAGTGCACCATGCCCAGGAAGAGGGCATTGTCTTCAACTTGCTGACTAATCCCATCAGGATACTGGGAGACGAGAGCAATCGGGTGCGTGCTTTGGAATGCTTACGCATGGAGCTCTGTGAGCCGGATGAATCCGGTAGATGCCGACCGGCAGCTGTCCAAGGGTCGAATTTTGAGATCGAGGTCGACAGCGTCATCATCGCTATCGGCACCTCTCCAAATCCCCTTATCCACCGTACAACCGATAACCTGGATATCAATCGTTGGGGTGGTATAATCGTTGATGAGCAGACGATGCAAACCACTAGGCCGGGAGTCTTCGCCGGTGGCGATGCTGTTACCGGCTCTGCGACAGTGATCTTGGCGATGGGAGCGGGAAAGATCGCCGCTCAGTCCATCGATGATTACATCCAGAGTAAAGCTCAAGAAACGCAAGAAGCGTAAGAAACGCAGGAGGCGTAACTGGTATAAGAACCCCAATAAGCGGAATAAGCGTGATAGTGTGGATTCTCAAGAGAATACTCGCTGAGGTGTTTCGCATTTTGTGAGGCAGACCTATAATGACGGAGAGCCAATGTTTTACATCCAACGAGGACTGCCTCATCCGCACAGAACTGGAGTAGGGATGCAGAGAGGGTTACGTGCTAGAAGCAATATCTTCTCCAAGCGATGGCTTCTCATTTTTGCTTCTCTATTTGTCCTCTCCCTCATCTTCACCTTCACTCTTCCCACTGTCAGTGCTTTTGCTGAGCCTTCTTCTGCCGAGAAACAGGCCGAAGCTGATGAAGCCTATGCGAAGTATCAGGCTGCTGAGACCGAGGCGCTTGCTGCCACAGATGTCTACTATGCTGCCCTTGACGCGCACGACGCAGCTGTTGTAGCCATGGAGGAGACAAGAGTGGCTATCGACGGCTATGAGCAGCAAATCGCCGAGAAACAGGCGAGTCTTTCATCTCGTGTATCTTCGATGTATCGTAGTGGACAGACCAGCTACTTGGATGTACTCTTTGGCGCGCGTTCCTTTTGGGAATTCATCTCAGTGTGGGATATCCTCGATTCATTGAACGACCAGGATGCGCAATTGATTAGCGAGATAAAGGATCTGCGCGAGAAAACCCAGAAAGCCTATACTGACTATGCGGCTCAGGAGAAACTGGCTCAGCGCAAGCTCGAAGAGTCAAAGGCGGCAAAGCTTATCCTGGATGAAAAGTCCGCCAATCTCAAGGAAATATTCGACTCATTGAGTGCTGAGGCGGCACTGTTGCTGGCAGCCGAACAGGCGGCGCAACACGCAGCGCGGCCAGGGTCGGGGGGCAGTGGTGGCTCAAACGATTATGTAAACGGGGGCAGCACCTATTCAAGCGTTGCAGCCGCCGCGCAGAGTCAGGTTGGCAAGCCCTATGATTATGGCGCAACCGGTCCGAATGCCTTTGATTGTTCAGGTCTGATTTATTGGTCGTATCTGCAATGCGGACTCACACCACCACCACGGAGCTCGGGAGGTATGTACTCTGCGGCTAGTGGCATCTATCCGGTGAGCGAGGCTCAGTATGGCGACATACTCTACACTGACGGGCATGTGGGGATTTCGCTCGGTGGCAACGAATACGTTCACGCCAGCGATTATGGGATCGGCGTCATCATCAGTCACAACGCCAGCAGTGCTTTCAGCTGCGTACTGAGGTTTTAGCGTAGCCCGGTGGCTTTTTGCTCTTAGTTGTTTTCGTCACGCATTCGACTGCGCTTGACCTTTTTTGCGCTGATGAACCAGACCGTTGACGCTGAGCCAACCAGAGCGCCCAAAGTATCGACTACCCAATCGAGCGGGTCGCTGTTGCGGCCAGACACGAAGAGCTGGTGGAGCTCATCACTGGCTCCGTACAGCGAGGCTATCGTTAATGCCAGAAGTGCAGTCTTCCATAAGGCACGTCTATCGTTTTGGAGCGCCAGCGTAAGCAATACGGCGAGCACCAGATATTCGCAGAAATGGGCAACGCTGCTCCAAAAACCGAGATTGGACGGTAACCCACTGGAGGGGACGGAAGAGGCAATAAAGATCGCAACAGCCCACAGTGCCGCCAATACGGCGAAGACAATCCGTCTGGTGTTATTGGCTTTGCCTTTCAAGCTAGTTGCTGGCATTTATTACTCCCTGTTCATCGGCAAATAAAGAAACTAGTATAGCGTTTCAAGGCAATGTCTGGTAGCATACTCCACTTGTCGGGATGTGGCTCAGCTTGGTAGAGCGCTCGGTTCGGGACC
>JAAYYH010000084.1 GCA_012515495.1 Coriobacteriaceae bacterium
TGAAGAGCTCCTCATACATGAATCGCGCATAGCTCTGATCTTGATCATAAGGCTTTTTTAAATCCATGCCCGTTCCATAGTACTCGTCAAGATTGAAGGTTTTGACCCCCGAGAAATCGAGATTGTCTTGATTGTGCATCTTTACCAGCTGTCTATACGTTCCTATTGGGGTACTACCTGTCGCCAACCCCAACACGCAATCTGGTTTGGATCGGACCAGATCGGCAATTCGTTTGGCTGTATACTCACTCAGCTTGTCATAGTTATCCTTAATAACAATATCCATACATCATCTCCTTTATTCAGTCAGTCCAAGCATTATATATTTTCTTGTTGATTTACGTTGATAAATTACTTTAAGCTAGAATATCAAAACATTAAGGTGTCCGACCTCATTATTGCGTATGCAGAGCCTTTGCTTAAACAATAGACTCTTCATCCATACCATATACCTTGAATAAATGGTATTGTGGGCTGTGAACAGCTATTTGACTTATTTTCATTGTACTTTAAGTGAATATGGTTATATTCCAGCAACAGAAGTATTCTAGGCGTATGCAAAGTATCGATTTGCCATCCGAACGGATAAGGGTGAAAGCGATGATGATAAGATTCGATACTCATAGCGATGATGAGCTGAAGCTGCATGAGGCGTCATATTCGATGTTCGAGGACGCAAATTATCCGATAGCTTTCTTCAACACTGATGGAAGTGTTCTTAATCTTAATGGTTCTCTATTAAGATTACTCGACTCCTTGATGATCGACACAGTGCCAGACCAGATTAACGATTTGCTGTTGATCATTGGTGATACAAGAGGCATTCCCGCAGAGATCTTTCAAAATAACCACACCGAAAGACCCTTGTTCGTCAATATAAATGATGTGCGTATAAGTACTATCGAGAAATTTGGTCCACTGATCCATAACGAAGTAGTTCTTGGCGGCTACGTGATGATCATCGATATCTCTGAAGCTGCGGCATCTTTCGATGAGCGCGATCGAAGGCTTCGAGAGCTGATCAATAACGTTGGTATTGGCATAGTGATCCTCAATCAGGAGCACAAGGTTATAGACACCAATGCTCGGTTTGCTGAAATGCTCGGCTATTCTATAGACGAGATGTACAACCTGCATATCTGGGATTGGGATGCGAATATGTCAGAAGCAGAGATACGGGAAACATTCTCGGATATCTCTGGCGCAGAAGGAACAATGGAGACTCGACATCGACGTAAAGATGGAACGATCTATGATGTGCACATCAGCGTTTATGGCGCGAAGCTTAAAGACGAAGGAGGATCCTATAGTGCTTCAATATGTGTATGTCAGGATGTAACTGAGCGAACGGAAATGCAAAGAAGATTACAGCTCAGTGAGTTCAAATACCGAAATCTGGTAGAAAACTCCTCAGAGCTAGTACTTTCAATGAACGAGGATTCAACCTTAGAATACGTGTCCTCAAACTGTGAGACCCTGACCGGATATCTTCCAAACGAGATTCAGGGCAGGAGCATCGCTGATTTTATTTCAGTTGAGGTGCTCGATCAAATACAGAAGAAGTTGCAGGAACTTCATGACTCAAGCTCCCCTGTCACTCATGATCTCGCGTTGACGCATAAGGATGGATCTGAACATTGGTATAACATCAGGATAGCTCCTGCATTTGACATTGATGGCATTAGGATATTCATCATCCATGCCCTGAATATCGATGAGAGGAAGGAATATGAGGGTAAACTCGAATATCTGAGCACGCATGACCAGTTGACCGGAACATATAACCGCCGATTCTTCGATACATACTTTGACAAGCAATTCGAGATTAAAAAATATCCTTTGAGTATCCTGTTGTGTGACATCGATAACCTCAAGGCGATTAATGACACCCGCGGACATGCAGAGGGCGATGAGATCATTAAGTCATGCGCACAAGCGATTCAATCTACTCTGCGTCGAGGAGATTTCTTGGCTCGTATGGGTGGTGACGAATTCGTTGCTGCCCTGCCGCAAACAGACGAAGCGGAAACCTTAAAGATTATCGAGAGGATCAAACAATCGATTACTAACGTCAATCAGGAGCTAAGTGATTCATGGGCGAAGCTTTCAGTATCAATCGGTCATGCAACTACCTACGATGGAAGTAGCTCGATCGAAGATCTATTGAGTAAAGCTGATACAAGGATGTATGCCCAAAAACGTATGTAGTATCTCCAGATCGGGCATATGAGGATTATGAATATGAGGAAATTGACTGCGCTTGTTACGGGGGCATCAAGCGGTATTGGTAAGGCAACCGCCTTGGATCTCCATAACCATGGTTTCACTGTATATGCGGCATCGCGAAGAATTGAAATGATGCAAGACTTGGCAAATGAAGGGATTCATGCCCTATCGCTTGATGTCACTGATGAAGATTCAATTTGCGCCTGTGTCTTTAGCATCACTCAAGAACAGGGAAATATCGACATATTGGTCAATGCCGCCGGATATGGTTCGTTCGGTTCAATCGAAGACGTCTCGTTAGATGAGGCACGTAGACAATTCGATGTGAATCTCTTCGGTGTAGCTCGACTCATCCAACTGGTAATTCCTGGGATGCGTGCGAATCATTTCGGCAAGATCGTCAACATATCCTCTATGGCCGGGAAGGTCTGGCTACCCTTTGGTGGCTGGTATCATGCTACAAAATTCGCCCTGGAAGGTTTCTCTGATAGCTTACGTGTTGAACTTAAGCCGATGGGGATTGATGTAATACTAATTGAACCTGGTGGCATTAAGACGGACTGGGGTATTATCGCAGCAGAAAACCTCAGAAATACGTCGGCAGATGGAGTCTATGCAAAAAAGCGCTACCCTGGTTTCCAGCAGCATGGCAAGGCTCTATAGCGGAAAGCATCTTTCAGACCCCAAACTCATCGCAGAGGTCATACGCAATGCCGTCACTGTCAAGAGACCAAAAACACGCTATTTAGTAGGTTTCATGGCTAAGCCAATGGTTTATTTCAAAAACATCTTTGGCGATAAGGCTTATGACAGGCTTGTAGGAATGATCAATAAGGGTGATAGTAAAGAAAGGCGGAAGTCATGACCGACAGATTGAAAGTCGCCCTCATCGGTGGAGCCCTTCTGGGGCTTGTCTGCGTAGTTGGTGCATTTGTCCGTTCCGGTTTTTCTGCCTCGTGGATCTTTGTCTTTTCGTTGTGGTACAACCGAGTTATCATCGGTCTGGTTATCGGTGCTCCATGGAAAAATGCCAGCTTGGGTAAGGCGCTTGTGCGTGGAGGTAGTATCGGATTATTGGTTTCTTTTGCCTTTTACAGCTCCACAGGGTTTCAAGATCCA
>JAAYYH010000085.1 GCA_012515495.1 Coriobacteriaceae bacterium
CAGCCAAACCTACCACAACAAGCAAGATCGGCCAGAAGTGCAGAAAACCCTGAACGAATGTGCTGAAAGCGATGAAGCCCAGCATCCATGCTTGAAGGACCACGCCGATAGAGATGGTAACGATACCATCGCCTGCACGCTTCAGAGACCAGCCCTCTTTGCCAGGTGTAAACATCTGGACCAAGCCGGCAAGGATCAATATCAGCGGCCAGAAACGCCAGACAGAGATGCCGACGACCTTTCCAACCAGAGCGAGGATACCAATAGCAACAAGTACGATTCCGATGATAATCGCGGCACTGAAGGATCCGCCTGGGGTCTGCTTCCCGACTGTAGTCTCTTTTTCATCGTTGGTTGTGACGTCATAGGCTACCGGATTCGTAGCCGTGTAACAGGAGCCTGGTGCTGGTCCAGGGGGGACATAACCAGAGCTTGGGGCTCCCAGTCTGGTGCCTGTACTCGCTGCCGAGCTTGTGTCCTGCCAGGGACTCGCTCCAGGTGGTGGTGTTCCCGGCATATGGCTTGCTCCCGATGCGGGAATGGCGCCCGGATCGTTGCTCATCCCTGGCCCAACACTACCAGAGGCTGATGTCCAAGCTGCCCCCGGTCCAGGAACCCCTGATCCAGGAGCACTAGTTGAAGCCCCCGCGTTGACGGTTGCGGTAGCGTAGCGGGGACCTGGGGCACCAACAGGAGCAACATCATGATTGAAAGGTGTACTCTGTTGTGGTGATGGCGGCGCTACCGGCTGTACATCGATATAGCCAGTGTACTCATCTGTTTGCTTAGGCACGGCAACCAAGCAGACTATGTAGAGGATGATTGGAAAACCAGCCCCAGCAAGCACCAGAACCACAGTTATGATACGTACAAGAGTAACGTCGATATCGAAATAATCGGCAATACCCGCGCACACTCCGCCGATGATGGCATCCTTGCTCCGATAGAGTCTTTTGTTGTTATTGCCAGCCATCAGTACCTCACAATGTTCAATGGAATCATCTATCTGTTAAGTATGGTGGCACGAGCACCGCTGGAAATGCTCAGCTGTCGCTAATCTGTTTAATAATGGGGGATTTGGTGTTAAGAATACCTTGGTGCCTGATCACGCCTCAAGCTGACCTATCAGTTTCCAGAATCACGCTTCTGCCTGCTCGGCGTTATCACGTTCGACATCATCTTCGCTTTTCTCATGTACTGTCACATGCAATTTGGATATTCGATTCCTTCGCATCGACTGTACCTTAAACGTGTAATTCCCAACTTCGAGCGTCTCTCCAACCTTCGGCATGCCATCAATGGCATCGAGAAGCCAACCTGCGATGGTCTCGTAGTCCTCCCCTTCTTGCACAGGAAAACCTAGCTCTATGGCATCATCGGTTGGAAAGCGCCCGTCAATCAACCACTCATTGGGAGAGAGCTGGGTTTGGTATTTGTTGTCGGGATCAAATTCATCGCTGATGTCACCAACGATCTCCTCGACAATGTCCTCAACGGTGATGACTCCCGCCGTACCGCCATATTCGTCGATAACTATGACGATCTGGTGATGAGCTGTCTGCATTTCGCTGAGCAGTGGCAGGATATCCTTGGTTTCTGGCACGAACATCGGGTTACGCATATAGTTTGTTATCGGTTCGCTTTCGCGATCCTCAATTAACGGCACCAGCAGATCCTTAATCATTGCTATACCAACGATCCTGTCGGGACTGTCGTGATAAACCGGTAAGCGCGAGAACCCTGTGCCCCGCATCCTCATCACTGCCTGCTGAACGGTGGCATCATCTTCCACACAAATCATATCAACACGTGGTGTCATTATCTCGCGGGCTATCGTATCGCCCAAATCGAAGATTTCGTGAATCATACGTTTCTCTTCTTCGAGAAGGGATGCCTGCTCTGTCACGAGATACTTGATCTCTTCCTCGCTGACCCCCTCGCGATCCTCAGCCCGCTTGATCCCGAAGAGTCGTGATACCGCGTTTGTCGAGGCTGATAGTAAAGTGACCAGAGGCGAAGCTATACGTTCAAAGACCTTGATTGGGCCAGCTACCTGCATAGCAACATTCTCTGCGTTTGAAAGAGCTATGCGCTTAGGCAGCAGCTCGCCAAGTATCAAAGTGACATAACTGATGACCAAAGTGATGATGAGCACGCTGAAACCGGGAGCTATTGCCGAGAGCCAACCGATGTTGAAGCTCTGAAGCCAAGTGATCAGGGGTGCTGAAAACGTTGTTGCCGCTACGGCTGAGGCGCCAAAACCCACTAGGGTTATGGCTACCTGAATGGCCGCAAGCAGCCGATTGCTGTCCGCCGCAAGCTCAACAGCTGTCTGCGCCTTCTTGGAACCCTCATCTATCTTCTGTTGCAGCACCGCTCGACGCGCGCTGATGAGAGCGAGTTCTGACATGGAGAAATAACCGTTGATGATAACGAGGATCAAAGTAAGTAAAACACTGAAAAGTATGTCCATCGACGCTTCCGACTTGTATGCCTGCTAAATGGTCAAGCGAGAGCGGTTCAGCTCTGTCGCCTGCCGTTACGTGACTCTTATTATATATGGAATCACACTTCTGCGCCGAAAGAAGTTAGTGGAAATCATGACCACCCCTCAAAGGGGTGGTTTGCACAAGGCCTATAAGGCCAAGTGGTGCTGGCAGCGCCTAAAAGCGCTGCCTTTCACTTCGTTCAAGTCGTATCGCCTTTGACGCGTAGCGCG
>JAAYYH010000086.1 GCA_012515495.1 Coriobacteriaceae bacterium
AGAATCCCAGACAATCTAGCTAAGCTGACTCACTATGGTCTTGTGATTAGAGAACACGAGGATATCAGGTCGTATAAGAAACTGGTGCCTTCATTAGTACAGTATCCGAACGATATCCTGATAACAGCTGATGACGATATCTACTATCCAGAAAACTGGCTGGAAAGACTCAAGGAAGCATACATGAGGGATCCGAAGGCAATACACTGTCATCGCGCCCATAGGATAACTCTGGATACGCAGGGATTTCCACTTCCGTATTCACTTTGGGAACGGGAGGTTAGCCATAGTGATGAAACCGCGTTGTTGTTTCCAACGACCGGTGCTGGTGTTGTCTATCCGCCGGGATCACTAGATAGCAGAGCGACAGACAGCGAGCTGTTCAGCAAGCTGGCGCCAACGGCAGATGATGTCTGGTTCTGGGCGATGGCCAGGCTGAAGGGCACCAGGGTCGAGTTACTCGAAAAGGGGTTCAGCGCCGGTGATGGGCTTGCGGTCAACGGACCAACCTTACTTGATGTCAACCGTGGTGAGGGAGGTAATGATGAGAGCATACGGAGGATACTCGATTTTTTTCCTTCAATCCGATATCAGATAACCAAGGTCTCAGAATCCGAAACTGCAGGTGAACAGCAATGAAACTGCTCTATATTACCTATATCGACACGACGGCTCCTATATCCTCAGGGTCAAGTGTTCGCGCTATCAAGATGCTGGAGGCCTTCAGGTCGTTGGGTGTCGATGTGATGTTATTGGAGGGTTGGAACCGTAGGGATCAGCGCAGGGAGCGGACAAAAGCGGTTCTACAGATGATGGAACGTCTAAGAAGAGAGCGGCCAGATGCCTGCTATGTTGAGCTACCGGCCGGGCCACTGTTCTTCGACGCAGACAGGAAACTGCTCGAGTACCTACACGCTTCAGATATCCCTATTGCCTATTTCTACGGTGATGCCTATTGGCGGTTCCCGCAGTTCAGAGGCGCAGATACCCGACGCTCGGTAACCGAATTGGTCAGAGATGGCTTGATTTATTGGGCACAACGGTCATGCTTGAAGCTCTATCAGCGGACGGCGAGCCTGATCTACTATCCCAGTGCAGCGATGACGGAACATTTCGATTTCTTCGAGAAACGGGTTTCGCATCCCGGTTGTGAATTGTTGCCTGATCTTCCTGAAGGTCAATCGGTATCTGATGATGATGTGCCGACCGGGATCTATGTGGGTGGCGTCACATATCGCTATGGTGCCTCATTGTTGCTTGAAGCTTTCAGGCTAGTTAATACTGAGGTGATCAAAGCCAGGCTGCTGGTTGTTTGCGATCCGCTTAGCTGGCAGTCTTTGCCAGATGAATTACGTGAGCTTGAGCAGAGTGGTTGGTTGGAGCACCATACCGCCTTTGGTGATGATCAATTGCGACCGTTATACGAGCGAGCGCAATTTGCCTGTTTGCCGCTTCGCCCCAACATTTATAATGATTTTGCCATGTCCATCAAACTCTTTGAGTATCTGACCTATGGAAAGCCGATCGTATCGACGAACTGTCAGCAGATGGCAGCTTTCGTTGAGCAGAATGGCGTTGGTTTGGTTGCTGTAGATGAAGCGACAGAATACGCAGAGGCAATACGGCGGATGATCGAGGACAAGCAGCTTTACTCAGCATGCCAGAAGGCGATTGTGAGAACGAGAATCAACAATACTTGGGTAGCTCGAGCGCAGGCGGTGCTCGATGACCTCTATCACACACTAGATGGTAAGTAACCAGCAGCAGTATCTCGGGGCAACCTGAGCGGGAAGCAGGTAAGTAGATGAACGAGACAGAACGGCAAATAGCAGCGACAGGTTCGACTGATACGGTGACAACGCCAGACTATTTCGTACACGAGAGCTCCTATGTCGATGAAGGGGCGCGGATTGGTTGTGGCACCAAGATCTGGCATTTCTCACACATCATGAGTGGAGCCAAGATCGGTGAACGTTGCTCGTTGGGTCAAAACGTCAACGTCGCTTCCGCTGCCGTGGTTGGTAATGGTTGCCGTATCCAGAACAATGTCTCGTTATACGATGGTGTTGAGCTGGAAGACGATGTTTTCTTGGGCCCTTCCTGCGTCTTCACCAATGACAAGACGCCACGGGCAGCCTATCCCTCTGGTCCAGACCATTGGCTGAAGACCCTTGTGAAGCGTGGTGCCTCTGTGGGCGCTAACGCTACCGTTGTCTGCGGGACTACTATCGGTGAATGCGCACTGATAGGATCAGGCGCCGTGGTTACTCATGATGTGCCGGCCTATGCTGTGATGGTTGGTGTTCCGGCACGGCGCAGAGGCTGGGTATGTGAGTGTGGAAACCTACTGCATGGACAGGATGCAGAGACTGGGCAGGTTGTAGAATCTGTTGAATCTGCCAAGAATCTCAGGTGTTCCAGCTGTGGGCGCACTTATCGCTATAATGGGGATGCCTTAGAGCCGATCAGCGTCTAGTGGATACCTGTCCAGGTTGGGATAGAATCGAGCTGATGATAGGGCTGAGAACGGAAGGGAAAGCACATGCAATTCATCGATTTGAATCGACAGTACAAGCGCGTTCAGGAAACGATAGAAAAAGGATTCTCGCAAGTACTTGAGAAGAATTCATACATAAACGGACCACAGGTGCGCGAACTGGAACAGCGTTTGGCAAAGTTCGTTGGCGTTGGTCATGCTCTGGGTTGTTCGAGTGGAACCGATGCCCTCGTCATTCCTCTGATGGCTTTCGGTTTGCGTCGCGATGATGCCGTCTTCGTTCCGTCATTCACGTTCTTCGCGTCAGCCGAAGCCATTACGCTTGCCGGCGGAACACCGGTGTTCGTTGATTGCGATCCGGTGAGCTTCAACATCGATCCCGAGGAATTGGAAGAAGCGATCCTGCAGGTTCAGCGTGAAGGCAGACTTTGGCCGCGTGGGATTATCTCTGTCGACCTTTTTGGTCAACCAGCATCTTACTCAGAGATCGAGGCAATTGCTGAGGAATATGATCTGTTCTTGCTTGAAGACGCTGCTCAGGCTTTTGGCAGCACCTACAAAGGTTATGCAGCCGGACGTTTTGGCGACGCGGCAGCAACCTCGTTCTTTCCGGCAAAGCCGCTGGGATGCTACGGTGATGGCGGTGCGATATTCACTGCTATCGATGAGATGGCAGACCTCTGCAATTCTATCCGTGAGCATGGCAAGGGTATCGATAAGTACGACAACGTGCGCATTGGCCTCAACGGCAGACTCGATACGCTGCAGGCAGTGGTACTTCTAGCCAAGCTGGACATCTTCGAAGATGAGATCAAGCGACGTGAGGTTGTGGCAGCCGCTTACGAGGAGCGACTGAAAGACGTATTGGTCACTCCACAGGTACTGTCTGATCGCACCAGCGTTTGGGCACAGTACACACTTTGCGCTCAGGATAGCGAGCACCGTGATCGGATACTTGAGCACCTTTCAGCTCGCAGCATACCTACGGCGATCTACTATCGTACACCTATCCATCTCAGCACAGCCTATGCGCATCTTGGTTATGAGCGGGATATGTTGCCAGTCTGCGAGCTGCTTTCGGAACGGGTCTTCAGTATTCCTATGCACCCGTATCTGGAGGAAAAAGAGATTGATATGATTGCTCAGGCAATCAGGGAGGTCTGCTGATGACCACAGGCCATTCTTCGCAGCCAATAAAAGTGGGCGTTATCGGCGCTGGGAATATGGGCCGAAACCATTTACGCGTGCTTGCGAGTATGCCGGCTTTCTCTCTGACAGCCCTCTATGACTCGGATATCGCTTTGGCCAGGCAGCAGGCTGATCTTTACGGTATCACCGCCTGCGCGAGCATTGAGCAGCTTTGTGCTGATGTTGATGCGATTCATGTTGTATCACCAAGTTTCCTGCACGCTGAGCACGCCTGCATAGCCGCGGATGCTGGTTGCCATCTGTTGGTTGAGAAACCCATAGCCTTAACCCTTGAGGACGCGGACGCGATAATCGCGGCGGCGAAGAGAAACGCCAGAGTGCTGTGCGTTGGACATGTTGAGCGCTACAACCCGGCCATCGTCACCCTGAAGGATATCGTTGCCAAAGAGGATGTCATCTCAGTGGACTTCCAGCGCTTGAGTCCCTATGACGGCCGCATTGGTGATGCTAATGTCGTGTATGATCTGATGATCCACGACCTCGATGTGCTTAATTGGCTGATTCCACAAGATCCTGTCCAGATCAATAGCCAGGGTGTGATCGTCTACAGTCAGCAATTGGATTACGCTCAGGCTTTGATTGGCTATGAGGGTGGCGTTGTGGCCTCGTTGACTGCGAGCAGGATCACTGAATCGAAAGTGCGCAAAGCCAATATCAACACCCGCAACGCCTACATCAGTGTCGATTATCTGAATCGGTCTATCGAGATCTCGCGCAAGACACGCTTCAATCTCGATGTTGGCTATCAGGCGCAGTATCTGCAGGAGAG
>JAAYYH010000087.1 GCA_012515495.1 Coriobacteriaceae bacterium
CGCGCTACGCGTCAAAGGCGATACGACTTGAACGAAGTGAAAGGCAGCGCTTTTAGGCGCTGCCAGCACCACTTGGCCTTATAGGCCTTGTGCAAACCACCCCTTTGAGGGGTGGTCATGATTTCCAACAATCAGTGTCCACCGCAGATTGGTGTAGAGGGTACTTCGATTTCCAAGGCGCTGGAAGCTTGTGTGCGCAGCTCATCGATGACGTCGATATAGCAGGCCAATGAGTCTATCCAACGTCGAAGAGCGGTTCTTCCTGCATCAGTCAAGGCAAATGAACGCTTGGCTGGACCAGCGCTGGGCATATCCCATTCGCTTGTCACCAGTCCATTCTCCTCCATCTGCTTCAGTGTCCTGTATACTCCCGTGGGATCTGGCTTCTTGCCTCCGAACATCGGGGATTGTGCCGCCAGCTGAACGATGATATAACCGTGGAGAGGCTTATCCGATGCCGCCAATACCGTGAGGATTGTAGGCTGCGACAGTCGGCTCAATGACTTGCCCAATTGGGCACACTCCTTCAGCTCACCGTCTGATTTGGGATTACAGGTGCACCACATCTGTTTGCTCCTTACTGTTGTGTATGATTTATAATAGTGGACTACTGCAACTATTAGCAATGATTAAATAACCAAACGGGAGAGCCTGATGAATCCAAAGTTGCCGCCCCTACAACGTCAGATCGGTGAGGCAGCCGCATGCATCGCCTTGCACTTAAAAGCAAAGCCCGAAATTGCATTGATACTCGGCTCGGGATTGGGTGAACTGGTCAACAGCATCGACATCAGCTATGTTGTAAAGTATGCCGAGATTCCCCACTTTCAAGCCTCTGGCGCTCCTGGGCATCTGGGACAGTTGGTTTTTGGCACCTTACTTGGTAAACAGGTTGTCGCGATGCAGGGTCGCCTACACGGCTATGAAGGTAATACTCCCCAGCAGGTTGTCTTTCCTCTGCGCGTGATGCACGCGCTAGGCGCGAAGACGCTCATCACCACCAACGCCGCTGGTGCTATCAACGCTAACTGGCAGGTGGGTGATATCATGCTGATCACAGACCACATCAACTTCACTGGCGAGAATCCGTTGACATTCAGCCAGCTGGAGACAGCCTATGATCCCTGCCCCGATATGTCCTTTGCTTATACACCGGCACTGAGGGAGCTGGCCAAAACAGCTGCGGAGAAAACTGGGATCATGCTGCGTGAAGGTGTCTATCTTGGCCTTCGCGGGCCCTCGTTTGAGACACCAGCCGAGATTCGGGCATTTCGAGTTTGGGGCGCTGATGCCGTAGGTATGTCTACCGTCCATGAGGTCATAGCCGCTGCTTCATGTGGAATGCGGATAGTCGGCTTCTCGCTGTTGACGAATATGGCTGCTGGCATAGAAAGCAAGCCGATAACCGGCGAGCACGTCCTCGAGGTCTCAAGCAGCGTAGGATCCAAGCTCGCAGCCATAGTTGACTACCTGGTCGAGAGCATGTAGGTCGTAAGCGCTATTCGCTACGCAGCGCTTCCACGGGATCTTTGCGAGAAGCAGCTGAAGAGGGAATCAAGCCTGCGACGAAAGTCAGCACCATGCTGATCAGTATAAG
>JAAYYH010000088.1 GCA_012515495.1 Coriobacteriaceae bacterium
AGTCGCCACCGCCCTGCGTACGGCCTCAGCCGTAGAGGTGGCCGCATCGGTACTGCGTCCGGGCAGATGTTGTAATATCCAGCGGCGGCATTGCCCCAGAGCCTGCGGATGAGATATCACCTGTGTGATGCCTTTCGGCTTGGTTCCAGGAGCTGCGATCAGATTGTGATGGATATCCAAAACGATTTCCGCGAGGATATGGGCTTCTGATGTGAAGGCCAGGGCATCGAGCGTATCGTTAACACTACCTTCAAGCGCGTTCTCGATGGGAACAACGCCGTATGTCGCCTTTCCACGGTCGACCATATCGAAGGTCTCCGCGATGGTGCCGCACTCGATTAGCTCACCTTTGTCGTCCCTTTGAGCGATAAACGCCAGCGCCGCCTCGTGACTATATGTTCCTTGTGGTCCGAGGTAGGCATAGCTCGACTTCGCTGTTGACTTGTTCATACGTTCTGCTCTCTCACTGTCGTGTTCTGTAGCTGTTATCCTCTTGGGTTTGCTATGATTCCCATAACAGATCCGAAGAGCTCAGCATCGGTCCCTTGAGATGGATTGAACCGACCAAATGGCTACCCGGGCGATGCTTTCTCTGCACTATTATACAGAAGACCACGGGAGAGACAGGTAGAGCAGTGACCCATATCGATGAATTCGCACACTTGGATTTTCTACGGGAGGACCGTTGCGGTTTTCCAGAAGTCATCTTCGCCGCAGGTAAGACCGGCGAGCAACTCGTTATGATTACCCAATCCCTTCTGGAGCGCCATGAGGTGGTCTTGATCACTCGCGCCAACGATGCGCAGGCAGAACTGCTATCCCAGACAATTCCCGATAGCTTCTACATCGAGTCCTGTGGCATTATCTTCGTCGATCGTCGCGTTAACAGTGTCCAAGGGTGCTCAGCTTCAGATATCCTCACCCAGCCTGGAGGCGCGGGGCAGATACTGGTCTGCTGCGCAGGTACCAGTGACCTGTCTGTTGCCCAAGAAGCCGCAATCACTGCACGGATTATGGGCTCACATGTCACTTTGATCAGCGATGTTGGCATCGCCGGGGTTCATCGAGTGCTCTCGCATGTAGAGCAACTACGTCAGGCGCGTGTGATCGTGGCAGTTGCGGGGATGGAGGGCGCGCTGCCCTCACTGATAGCCGGCCTCGTGGATGTTGCCGTTGTGGCCGTCCCCACCTCTGTAGGCTATGGAGCGAACCTTGGCGGCATCGCTGCCCTCTTGGGTATGCTGAATTCCTGCTCAGGCGGTGTGAGTGTGGTGAATATCGACAACGGATTTGGTGCGGGGCAGATCGCCCATCGCATCAACATACCCCCTGCTCGTTTCGGTCAGGAGACTGTCGACGCCAACATTTCGTTCCATTACGCCACACAGGAGCTGTGATGATCCTGCATGCAGATCTCTCCACGGGAGTCAGCGGCGATAAGATGCTCGGGGCTTTGCTGGAACTCTGCGAATGCTATGGTGTCGCTGATTTCACAGGCCTTGAAACTCTGGCGTTGACTTTAGCGCCTGGTATCACCATAGAGCGCGAACGCGTAATCAAAGCTGGCATCGGTGCCACGCAGATACATATCAGCGAGGAGGATCCCCCAGCCCGTAGCTGGCAACAGATCCGTGAGATGATCACACAAGGCGCTGCTACTGGTGCCTTGTCTCGCAGTGCGGCAGACCTGGCGATCCGCGTATTCGGCGACATCGCTGACGCGGAAGCCAGAGTACACGGAGTCGCTGTCGAACAGGTACACTTCCACGAAGTTGGCGCCGCCGATTCCATCCTCGATGTGGTGGGGTGCTGCTACCTCCTAACTGCGCTTGAGCCTGCGCGCTTCTATGCAACGCCGATGGCACTGGGCAACGGTACGATGCGATGCGATCATGGCGAACTGCCAATCCCCGCCCCCGCGACAGTCCAGCTGATCTCAGGATTGCCGGTTTACGCCGGCCAGCATCAAGGTGAGCTGACAACGCCCACAGGCGCGGCGTTGGCTTCTGCCTTTGTCACCGATTGGGAGCCGTTACCCCACATGCGTCCAATGATGGTGGGCTTTGGCGCAGGTACGATGAACCTTTTCGGAGCTGCGAATGTCGTGCGGATCATCGCCGGTGAGCCCGCGGATCTGTCGGGATCTATCATCAGCAAGGATGATGGAATCAAGGTAGAGAATGGCCGCGAACCATATGATCGGGAGTCGTTTGAAGGTAAGCTCGGGCATCACGCAGCGCAAGATCGCGCATTCTATGACCAGATGTCGTCAGGGTTCACAGTGCAGGGTTGCACGCTGTTGGAAACCAATATCGATCATCTCAGTCCGGAGGCTTTGGCTTATATCTGCGAGCAGCTACTGAACAAAGACGCCCTAGACGTCTGGCAGGAACCGATAGTGATGAAGAAAAGCCGCCTGGCCGTGCG
>JAAYYH010000089.1 GCA_012515495.1 Coriobacteriaceae bacterium
GAGATTGGTCTTCGCAAATCGCTGGGGGCACACACCTCTGATATCACCAGGCAGTTCTTGGCTGAGTCGATCTCGTTGTGCATCATCGGTGGAATATTCGGCATCATCTTCGGCTATCTTGGCGCCTTGGGGCTTGCCGGTCTGATAAAGCTCTTTGAGCCAACATTGGAGTTCGCTCCGGCGATAGGGGTGCAGTCGGTCGTCATCGCCGTGGCGGTTTGCGTTCTCATCGGTATCGTATTCGGTTTCTATCCCGCTCGGCGCGCCGCGAAGTTGGATCCAGTGGAGTCGTTGCGCTATCAGTGAAAAAGCTATTCTACGTTCTTCAGGGATGAAACCATCTCGATCCGCGTGATCCCACGAAACATTATGATGTTGACAACGGTCGCGAACACTGCGGTGAGAATCGCTGAGAGAGCGAAGCTCGGCCAGAGCAGATCAGAGCTGAACATGAAGGAATCTACTTCGATGGTTGCGATGATATAGCGCTCAAGTCCCACTCCAAGCGCGAGACCCAAAATGATGCCCACAACTGTGAGGATGATGGCTTCACGATAGACATAGGCGGCCAGCTCTCGATCCAGGAACCCCAGCACCTTGATGGAGGCCAGTTCACGATTGCGCTCCTCCATATTGATGGTCATCAGCGAGAACAACACCACGAAGACCAGAGCGGCAGCGCTGATCACCAACACCCAGACGACGTATTTCAACGCTCCGACCATCGACCCGAGTTCAGCAGCGTTGTCTTCCATATAAGTGGCGCCGGTGACGATGTCCATCCCCAACACCGCATCAGAGATCGTCCCGTTATCTCCAGAGAGCATGGCGAGCACCTGATTCGACTCTGGACGAGCGCCAAAACCTTCCGCGTACAATTCGGGCGAGATGTAGACGTTATGGAAGATGTAGTTCTCCATTACCGCAGAAACGCTGAAGGTTGCCTCATCGCTGTCCAGATTGCGCAGCAAGATGCTATCGCCGGGTTCAAGGTCCAAGCTACGAGCCAGGCCGGCTGTGATTATCACGCCTTCAGAATCAAGAGTGATAGGAGAGCCATCGGTCATGGTCCTGAAGTCGATGAAGCGCGCAAAATCCACAGGGTTATCTGGTGAGACGAGGAACACGTTTCGCGTGCTACCGTTGACGATAGCTTCAACCGGCTGCTGGCTGAGTGTGGTATAGCTTTCCACTTCCTCCGTAGACCCCAGTGTTGAGTAGAATGTGGTTCGATCCTCATCGGAGGCATCATTTTTATAATCAAGCTGCAAGTCATAACGCAAGATATCGCCAAATTGCTTAGGACTTACTGTTGAGAGGGAGTCGTGCAGGCCAAAGCCCGCGAACATCAAGGCGGTGCAACCGGCTACACCAATGAGTGTCATGAACAATCTCTTCTTGTAACGGAAGAGATTGCGCAATGTCACCTTGTGCAAGAAACTCAGGCGTCTCCAAAGCGGCTTGATTCCTTCGACAAGACTGTGCTTTCCGGCTGGTGGGGCGGCTGGGCGCATGGTCTCAGCCGGGACTTCGTGCATGATATGTCGAGTGACCAGCAAGGCCGGGACCGTTGCAGTGACGACAGCGACACCTATCGAGAGCAGGGCATAGGGTATATCGAAAGGCACAGGGATTGATGGAACGGAATAGATCGAGCCATAGGCATCGAATATCAGGGGTGGTATGACGTTGTAACCAACCACCACGCCGATCAGGCCACCAATCAACGAGGCGCTCAACGCATAGAAGAGGTAGCGACCAAAAAGCGAGCTGCTGCGATAGCCTAAGGCTTTGTAAGTGCCTATCTGGGTGCGATCTGAGTCAACCAGGCGGGTCATGGAGGTCATTGAGACCAGCGCGGCGATGAGGAAGAAGAGTATCGGTATAGTGGTCGCCAGAGCCATGATCTGCTCGGCTGCGCTTTTATAACCAAAGAGTCCGGGATTATCCTCGAGATCAAGGACATACCACTTGGGTGGTTCCAAAGCAGCGAGATCCTCTTCAGCTGAAGCTATCTGCTCTTCAGCATCACTGATCTCCACTAGAGCATCCTCACGTTCGGCTTCGAACTCCGCATTGCCCTTCGTATATTCAGCCTCTCCATCAAGCAGCTTATCGCGACCTGCCTCCCAGGCAGCCTGACCATCGCTGATCTCTTGCTGAGCACTGGCGAAGCGAGATTCTGCTGCTTGTTGCGCTGCATCGAGTTGCGCGCTACCTGCGTCCAGCTGCTGTTGGCTTTCCTGAAGTTGTTGGAGACTGGTGTCAAGGCTGGTCTTGGCTTCATTTAGTTGTGTGCGCGAAGCAGCCAGCTGAAGAGACGTCTCATCGAGCTGTGCTCTGGCTGTTTCTAGCTCAAGTCTGGTCTCATCCAATTGTTGCTGCTGGACTACCAAAGCTCCTTCGGCAGAATCGAATTGGATGGCGAGGGCTTCACGTTGCGCCTGAATGGCTGCCAGAGCCTCAGCATAATCGGGTTGCTCACTGTCAAGCGCTGCCTCTTGCTCATCCAAGAGCTGGAATGCTGAGATCCTTTGTTGTTGTAGCTGTTCAATGGCAGCTTGAAGCTGGGCCACACCCTGCTCATAGAGTTGATACCCCTGCTGGTACTGGGCTTCGCCCTGCTCATAGAGCTGATACCCCTGCTGGTACTGGGCTTCGCCCTGCTGGTACCGGGCCAAACCAGCTTCATACTGAGTACGACCAGAAGCCAGTTGCGCGTATCCGTTATCCAAGCGAGAGCGTTCGGAGGCTATTTGGTTATAGTAATCGGACCGATTCTGCTCAAGAGTTGCCTTCCCTGTGGCTAGCTGAGAGGCAGAGTCATCCAGTTGTGCCCAGGCATCATCCAGCTCGCTGCGAGCATTGTCAAGCTCGATCTCCGCATCAGCAAGTTGTGTGCGACCATCGGCAATCTCCTGGCGCGCCTCATCCAGCTCTGAATCCGCGTCGGCCATCAACATCTCATAGCGCTCAACACTCCGCCATTCACCAACACTGGTGAGGCTGTCGATGGTAGGCTTGATGGCAGCAAGGTATTCGGCAGTGAAGAAGGACTCATCGCCATACTGGGTGGTGAGGTAGATCTCGGTATAGACATCGAGGTTGAAATCCTCGGCTGGTATCAGGAAGAACGCATCGATATGTCCGTTGCCGATGTCATTCGTGCCACGGTTCTCGCCAACATACAGAGGTGAGAGCGCGCTACCGGTAATGGTGAAGCTGACGTTTCTCAGACTTTCACTGATATCCTTGTCATTACCCGATCTGAAGGTGACTTCGTCTCCCAGTTCAAGTCCAGTGGCTTTCAAGAAGTCAGGCTCTACAAGACATTCGCCACTACTTCGTGGCAGATGTCCTTCCAACAGCAGGGGAGCATTGAGAGCATCGCTACCCTCATCGATTGAGATGAGATGGATGTTGTATCTCGCATCGCCTCTTTCCAACAATACGTTAGTAGAATAGCTAGCAGAAAGCTGCTCAACACCATCGGCCTGCCGGATCGTGGCTACGTCATCCTCATCAAATCCGAGCGTGGAGAGCAGTTTGATATCGGCGTAGTTCTGTTGCTGCAGATAGTCATCTCCAGCCATTTGCATATAGGGTCCGGTAAGGCGCAGGCCAGCGAAGAAAGCCACTCCCAGCGCCGTGATTATCAAAATTGAGAGAAAGCGCGGGAGTGTCTGTTTTATCTGACGGAGAGAGCTTTTAACAAAGGCCGAACGCATCTGTCACCATTCAATCGTCTCAACAGAAATCGGATCAGGATTAAGCTCGATGCTTTCTGCCTTACCGTTGCGGATATGGATCACACGGTCTGCCATTGGTGTCAGCGCGAGATTATGGGTGATGATGACCACAGTCATTCCGCGATTTCTGCAGGCGTCCTGTAGCAGTGAGAGCACCACTTTCCCCGTTGTGTAGTCAAGGGCGCCGGTCGGTTCGTCGCAAAGCAACAGTTTGGGATTCTTTGCCAATGCGCGGGCAATGGCCACTCGTTGCTGCTCGCCACCCGAAAGTTGAGCGGGGAAATTCCCCTCACGTTGTCCAAGGCCTACCTCGCGCAGTACGTCTTCGGCATCGAGTGGATCCTTACAGATCTGAGCAGCGAGCTCAACGTTTTCCAAGGCAGTGAGATTGGGGATGAGATTATAGAATTGGAAGACAAAACCGATATCGTTACGGCGATACAGGGTTAAGCCGCGCTGATCGAGTGCGGCTACATCTGTATCATCGACGAGTACTCTTCCGCTGTCGCAGGTATCCATCCCACCTAAGATGTTGAGTACTGTCGATTTCCCAGCGCCTGATGGACCCACTACAACAGCGAGTTCACCTTTCTCGATGCTGAAAGAGACACCATCCGCAGCACGCACCAGCACTTCGCCGGTATGATATTCCTTAACTACATCCTCAACAACTATGAAGCTCACAGGCGAGCCTTTCTGTACTCTGTCAGGCACCGTGGCATAACCATTGCGCCTGCCTATTTGCCGTTGCATCGACTGAATCCCCATTGAACCCGCAGCATCACCAAAGTCACTTATACCGCGCAATCACCCAAGCAAGCCTAGCAATCGCCTGCGTTTGAGCTATGCATTTGCCCCAGTCAGACTTCGGTCCTACGGGTGTCCCCGGATTAACGTCTGCTTTCTGATAATGCTGGACACATGTTGAGTTATGAACATATGTCTAGTAACATTATATTTTACTGAATAGCACTGGCCAAGCGCAATATTCAGTTGTAATCACCATGTTTACTAGTCGACACATCAAGCTCAACTGTTGAGTCGTACACAAGTCAAACACGAGTCGCACACGAGTTGTATGCGATCCCGAAAGATTCTTGCCATATTCGTTGATGATATTTAGAAAGGGGTTGGTGTCAAATGAAAGCTCAACGAGAAGATAGAAGACCGAGAAAAACCAAGGCGCTGATCCAGAAGGCACTCATCGAGCAATTGACAACGCGTGAACTTAAGGACATTTCTGTCAGCGAGATAGCTGCTCTTGCCGATATCAGTCGCGGGACGTTCTACCTTCACTACCACGATGTTTACGATGTCTTTGAGCAACTGGAGCAGAAGCTTTTCGAGGAGTTCATGGTTTTCATCGAAAAATACAAGGAATACCCAACCGGCTCCCGTATCAACGTGTTGCTGGAACTGTTCCAATACATCGCAGCTAATGCAGAGATATTCACCGCGATCCTACGGACAAAAGAGGCAACCATCTTGGCTCGTATCATAGAGAGCAATCGCCCGAAGAACGAGGGTGAGTGGTTGAATATCTTTAGTGGCGGAGAGGTCGCAAGCTTTGATTATCGCTACGAATTCGTCGCATATGGTTGCGTGGCGATGCTAAAGCGCTGGTTTGAAGATGGGATGCGCGAGCCGGCGGAGCGGATGGCCCGTCTGGCGGAGGAACTGATGACCAGCATCCTCACAGCCCGCTGACTTTGACGAACATTCTCCTTGGCATTCGACGGAATCCTGTGCTAAACTGTGTACGCTGTTTTTCGAGGTTACTCGAAGACAGAGAAGTGGGAGTGCTCTCCCCACCTTACGGCGCCTTGCTGCTGTATGGTCGTTCAAAGAGATAATTGATCTTTCAGGATCATCTTTGTTCGCCCGTCAGCTTCGCGCTGGCGGGTTTTTCTATCCGATGATCATTTTTCATCAATGGAGGTGAACGTACCATAAGCACACAAGAGCCCAGGCTCAACGAGGAGATCAAGGTCTCACAATGCCGACTGATCGGCGTTGATGGTTCCCAGCTCGGCATCTTCTCAATCCAAGATGCGCAAAGAGTGGCAGACACTCAAGGTCTTGATCTGGTGGAAGTGGCACCAGATGCCCAACCACCGGTCTGTAGAGTGATGGACTACGGCAAGTTCAAGTACGAGCAAGCCGTGAAAGCCAAACAAGCTCGCAAGAATCAAACCCGCGTCGATATCAAGGAGATGAAGTTCCGTCCCAAGATCGACAAGGGGGACTACGAGACCAAGAAACGACATATCCAACGGTTCTTAGCCGGTGGTGCCAAAGTTAAAGTGACCATTATGTTTAGAGGTCGCGAAATGGCGCATCCGGATCTGGGTCTGAATATCTTGGAGAAACTTGCGGCTGACCTGAAAGATGAGGCTGTGATCGAGAATCAGCCAAAACTAGAGGGACGTAACATGTTCATGCTGCTATCCCCACTGAAGAAGCGAGAAGTCAGTGCCACAAGCAGTAAACAGGAAGATCCTGAGGAATCACAGGAGATACCACAATAACGGGTGCCGTCAATCAGCACCTGTAACAGAAGCACTGAGCGGGCTTCGAAAAAGGCTCCGCCAGTGGTGAATGATTGTCAGTAAAGGAGTTCGATTATGCCCAAAATGAAGACTCACCGAGGCTCTGCAAAACGCTTCAAGATCACCGGTTCCGGCAAGATCGTGCGCGCTAAAGCTTTCAAGAGCCACATCCTGGAGAAGAAATCGCCAAAGCGCAAGCGGAACTTCAGACACGAGACCGAGGTCGCGGCCTCTGATTATAAGGTAATAGCCCGCAATCTGGGACTTCGCTGATATCCGCCAGATCGGCGTATCCGATCATCATGTTGATTTGAGGAGTGATTAACTATGTCTCGTATAAAAAGAGCAGTGACTGCCAAGAAGAAGCGTCGCGTTGTCTTAGCTCGCGCCAAAGGCTACTACGGTGCAAAATCCCGGTCCTATCGTGCCGCAAAAGAGCAAGTCCAACATTCGCTGCAGTATGCTTATCGTGATCGTCGCAATAAGAAGCGTGTCATCCGCCGCCTGTGGATTACCCGCATCAATGCAGCCGCTCGGATCAATGGACTATCTTATTCGGTGTTCATGAACGGTCTGAAGAAAGCCGGTGTCATGCTGGATCGCAAGGTGCTCGCCGACATGGCAGTCAACGACGCTGCCAGTTTCGCGGCCCTGGCAGAGATTGCCAAGAAAGCGTTAGCCGCCTGAGAATCAGGATCCGAGTAGCCTGCTAAACGATTGGGCTAAGACTGCGGATTATCCTCGCGCTTGGATATCACATGGGATCATTTAGTTCAGGTACCCTGCAGACGAGTATGTATCCAAAACCACCACTGATTGGGGACGGCCCCAGTCAGGGGTGGTTTTTGTATGTTTGCGTTTTATCCTCTGCACAGATTTGCAGGTAGTGCGAAGATTGCGAAGAATCAGCCATCCTTAGAACAGAATTGCAGATAATGCGAAAGTGCATAATGCACTAGCATTAATTAGATACTATATGTTGCGCTAGCATAATACTCCCATGCACAAGTGCACTAACCTTGTCGGCTAAATGGGCACTCAATCTTCGCATTACTTGCATATTTGCACTGCTGAGGACGAAATTTCGGAAAACCACAACCTGACACTCTCCTGGTAGTCGAACTGATGTTCCGGACCAGTGTTCTGAATCCACAGTTCAAATCGGGCTATCAAGCCCTCAAGGATCGCTCAAGGATTACCAGAATTGAGCGATGCGCTTGGATTTCTCAGATTGACAAAGTCCGATAGTAATACTACCCTGTATAAGGTTATTCACGAATAAGACTAATTATGAATCAGCATATAAGTACGCATACTAATCAGGCATGTACAAAGGAGCATCGATGTTAAATAAGAAGAGGATCAAGCTATTGTTAGTGGCCTTATCAGCTATCGCGTTGAGTTTGATATTTTTTGGTTGCGGGGGGCAACAGTCAGAAAAAAAGGATGATACTGTCACACCGCTCACTTCGAAACCTGTAGCAGAGCAGGTAACATTACAGATCTTCGCGGCGAATTCATTGGAAAAGGCACTTCCAGAAGTTCAGAAACTCTATATGGCCGAACACAAGAACGTCATTTTCTCAGATACTCAGTTCAAAGCTTCGGGCGATTTGGTTGAGCAACTGGGTGCCGGTGCTTCTGCTGATCTGCTGATCACCGCCTCCAAGGGAAGTATGGACACTGCAGCGAAGAATGGTTCGATTGATGAGGCGACGCGACTGGATATGTTCGGTAACGATTTAATAGTAGTACGCGCCAAAGGCAGCGATGTCAGATTCGGCTCACTTCAGGATGTGACTTCCGGCAGTATCGCAAAGATCGCAATTGGCGACGCGGCCACTGTACCGGCGGGACAATATGCCAATCAGGCTCTGAATTCGATTGGCCTGTATTCAGGTGAAACCGGTAAAGAGGGGCAGTACGCAGATACACTCAAAGGCAAGATCGTCTTGGCAGACAAAGTCGGCACTGCTGCGAATTATGTTGCCACCGGTGATTGCCAGATCGGCTTTGTCTACACCAGTGACCTCTACCGCTATGAAGGTATCGAGACCGCATACACCGTGCCATCAGACGCTCATAAGGCTATCGTATACCCCGGCGCAGTGGTTAAGGGCAGCACAGAGGCAGAAGTCGCACTGGATTTCCTTGATTTCTGTCGTACCAACCCAGAAGCGCAGAAGATTTGGTCGCAATTCGGTTTCGAGGTCTTATAGGGATATGGCTTTAAATCCTTGGGTCGCTCATTCGGACTTCTGGATTGCGCATAAAACGTCACGTCAGGTCTGTTAACTGCAACAATACATTACAATGGGTAGGCGTGGTTCAATACAGCCGCACCTACCTTATTCCTAATGAGGTTTCATGTCCAAGCTGATAACTAAAGCACGGATAGCCACAAGATCATCAGTAGTTTTCCTGACCCTCGCTTTGATCCTTGTCTCTGTGACTCCCGTCTTGGCACAAGATGGGATCTCGGTTTCGGCCGATGGCAGCTCAGCTAAGGCGGTAGATGCTCCGTTCGCTATCAGCGATTTCACGCGATTCAATACCGGCACTTCGAAAACTTATCAGGGAATCGATTATGGGTATCGTTTCCCCATGGTTGATGCCGACAGCTTCGCAGTGGTTGTCACGGCGGATACAGCGGTGGTCTTCGTGCCCCCAGCGGTAGCCGAGTCATCCTGGTTCAGGCCATCGCTACAATCTGAGACGCGTCTAATCGACGGGGGCGAGATGACAGCACTTATCTCGATGCTCTCAGCTCTCGACGCGGCGGTTTCCAATGGTGGCGTTGAACTCTCTGCCGCAAAGCGACAGTTCATCCTCACAGACGAGACAGGATACCAGCTCAATGGGAGTCAGATCGAGAGGGCTGTCGAAGTTGAGCCTGGGCACTACTACATCACTGTCAGACAGGTCGATATAACAAGGGATAAGGTTGTTGATGCGCAGACCGAGAGCGGTATACAGCTCGACAACCAGACGCAATCCCAAGTCGAGCCGCCGTCTGGCATCGACGTGCAGTTCGTGCTCTCAGGGCACTTGAAAGCTGCTTCGGAAGTTGCCATTGTACCTGCGGCCAGTGGATTTGGTGCCTTCCAGGACTTCTTGCATGGCATAGACTATCGTCCCTTTTGGGTTTCTCTGCGCACTTCGGCTGTGGCGATGGTCTTCGTCTTCGTCCTCGGTCTTTTAGCAGCGCATCTTTCACTGAAGATCAACAGTCGCCTCAAGGGTGTACTTGATTCACTTTTCACCATCCCGATGGTGTTGCCTCCCACAGTTTGTGGGTTTTTGCTTCTTGTACTGTTTGGGAACTCAACTGCGATTGGACGCTGGCTCATCGACCATGGAATATCTCTGGTTTTCAGCTGGCCAGCAGCTGTTCTGGCGGCGATAGTAGTTTCCTTTCCGCTGATGTATCGCACTGCTCGTGGCGCTTTTGAGGCGCTCGATCCGGCGTTGCTCGATGCGGCACGTACTCTTGGTTGGAAGGAAAGCCGAATCTTCGCCAGGTTGATGCTGCCGCTTGCCTGGCCTTCGATAGCGGCTGGCACTGTGCTGGCGTTCGCGCGGGCCATGGGGGAGTTTGGCGCCACGCTCTTTGTAGCCGGCAATTACGCTGGCGTCACGCAGACCATGCCTATAGCAATCTATTTCCAGTGGATGGGCGGGCATTCAGACATTGCCACTTTCTGGGTCTTCGTGGTGATAGTGATCTCCTTTGTGGTGATACTGTTCATCAATTGGTATGCTTCCCATACGCAGCGCTTTCGCCAAGGTGGCGCCGATCTAGCAGATGAGTCGCCTCTGCTTCCCGGTGTTAAAGGTACTCCCGTATCGGTGGCTGCAGGGAAACCCGAAAAGACGAAGGCAGGCAATGATACCGCTGGAAAGACGAAGGCAGGAAGACGCCGATGAGCCTCCTTGTAGATGTCAAGAAACGCTTCCCAAACTTCGATCTTGAGGTTGATTTCGAGGCTGGGAATGAGACGCTGGGCTTTCTTGGGGCTTCGGGTAGTGGTAAAAGCCTGACACTGCGTTGTATCGCTGGGTTGGAGACTCCCGATGAAGGGGTGATCATCGTCGAGGGTATGACATTCTTCGATTCGAAGAAAGGTATCAATCTCAGTCCTCAACAACGCAAGACAGCTCTGCTATTCCAAAACTACATGCTTTTCCCCAATCTCACCGTTGCCGAGAACATCGCCGCAGGTATTCCTCTTGCTACCCCAAAAGACGTAGTGCACGACTTGGTAGAGAAGCAGCTGATCCTCTTTGGATTGCAGGGCTTTGGAAAGCGCTATCCCATCAGGTTGAGCGGCGGCCAGCAACAGCGAGTGGCGTTGGCGCGGATGCTTGCCGCCACACCGAAAATATTGATGCTGGATGAGCCGTTCTCTGCGCTGGATTCGCACCTGAAATCTGCGCTTGAGCAGGATATGTTGGATTTGTTCGAACGTTTCGACGGTTCGATACTATATGTCTCGCATGATATCGACGAGGCTTTCCACTTCTGTGACCGCATAGCCGTAATCGACCATGGCAGCCTTAAGGAGTTGGCTGCAACCAAAGATATCCTTTCATCGCCGAGCACTTTGGCTACGCTCAAGGTCTCGGGTGTCAAGAATATCTCGCCCGCCCGTCGAATCTCAGAGCGTCAGGTCGAGGCAACCGCCTGGGGACTGACGTTGTTTTGTCAGCGTGAGGTGCCCGCGGATGTTGCTTACATCGGTGTTCGGGCCTCGTATCTGCGTAGAGCTAACGGGGAGGACCATAACGTTTTCGATATGCAGGTGTACAGATCAAGCGATTCCCGCTTTGAGCGAACAGTGATGCTGAGTCCTGTTCTTGAGAGTCCCGATAATGGGACGTGGTCTTCTGGAGGGAATCGCGAGAGCAAGCCATCTTTGGCACGGATCCAATGGAAGGTCGACAAGTTGGCTGTCTCTGAAGCTGGCCTCCCCGTCAAGGGAGATGTCGTTCGTCTGTTCATTCCACCAGAGCATATCTATCTGGTGACGCGCTGAATCGTCAGTGGCCGCCACCGGCAGTCATCAGCACGGCGTGTTCGAATTGGTCGCAGACCGCATCAAAACATTCGCTGGCTGCCTTTGTGCTACCAGGTAGATTGACCACCAATGTTGTATCACGTTGCATGCAGACAGCACGGGAGAGCATGGCTCGGCCAGTAATCTGGAATGAAACAGCGCGCATGGCCTCAGCGATGCCGGGAACATTGCGATCGCAGACATCGGCAGTAGCTTCAGGAGTAACGTCGGCACGTGACAGACCGCTGCCGCCGCAAGTAAGGACGATGTCCGCTCCTGCATCAGCACAGGCGACAATCGCCTCAGAAATCCTCTTACGGTTGTCGGGAACCACCTCGTGACTGACGACAACCCATCCTCGGTCTTGGATGCGGCTCGCAAGGGTGGCACCCGCTTGATCTTCGGCCAGGGTCCGTGTGCTAGAGCAGGTGATGATGGCGATTTCCAACTGCATATCAATCTCTTTTCGTCTTTGTGGGCATCACCGTTGAAACGCGATGATCCGAAGTAGCTTGGACGTTTTTAACGATCGACCCGACTGCGGTCAGCGGGCGTAAAGGTTTTCGTTGTTAGTCGCGCTGCCAAAGCCCGGATTTTCCACCCTCTTTGCGCATCAAGCGTATTCCCTCGATCTCCATACCGCGATCGACAGCCTTGCACATATCGTAGATGGTCAGGCACGCCACGGATACAGCCGTCAATGCCTCCATCTCGATGCCTGTCTTTCCCGTCACCCTCAATGTTGCTGTCACGGCGATTCCCACGCGATCATCATCGCGTTGACCCGTTAAGACCGGTTCAAGTTCTACGGCCGAACTGGTGATATTCAGTGGATGGCAGAGGGGAATCAATGACGAGGTCTGCTTGCTACCCATGATACCTGCCACTCGAGCAGTAGCCAGCACGTCGCCTTTAGCTGCTATGCCATCGACGATCATCGCCAGCGTATCCGGATGCATCGAGATGAAGCCCTCGGCAATCGCTGTGCGCTCAGTGTCATCTTTGGCACCAACATCGACCATCCGTGCCTGGCCCTTAGAATCGAGATGGGTCAATTGCCCGCCTTCAAACTGCATGGATTCTATCCTCCGATCTGAGACATCAATCGTTCAGTACCTACACGATGATGATGGGAATCTGGTTTGGCCTTCAAGGCTCTTCTCAGAGTCTCTTGAACGGAGGCATCATCACCAGCGCGCAGCGCGGTTCTCAAGTCGTACTCAAGGTCGCTGAACAGACAGGGGCGCAACTGTCCCTCCGCCGTGACCCTGAGTCGGTTGCATTCGGAGCAGAAATGGCGGGAGAGTGCCGAGATGAAACCGACGGTGCCTTTGGCGCCATCGAATTGATAGTACTGTGCCGGTCCCCAACCCTGAGGGGATTTTGTCTTGGCTATAGGCAAAAGCGGACCAATCCCGTCGGCGATAGCCAGTGCGTTGAGCATTGATACAAGCTCGTCATTGGGTATGGTGTCGGCTTCGGTCCAGCCTGTGCCCCCGCTCCCGCACGAGTCCCCAACTGGCATATACTCAATGAAGCGTACGTGCAAGGGTCGGTCGAAGGACAGCTTCGCAAACGTCAGCAGATCCTGATTCAGACTGCGTACCACTACGGCGTTGATCTTCACGGGATTGAAGCCAACGGCCAAGTCCGCCTCGATACCTGCGAAGACATCCTCGATCTTCCCTCTGCGCGTGATGTAGGTGAACTGCTCGGGATCGAGGGTGTCCAATGAGATGTTGACTCTCTGCAGCCCAGCCTGCTTCAGTTGCTCCGCCATCTGCGGCAATAGCAAGCCATTAGTGGTCATAGCCACCGATTCTATTCCCGCTGTCTTCACCACTGAGCGTACCAGATCGACGATACCCAGACGGACCAACGGTTCGCCACCAGTGAGGCGGATGCGGCTGAATCCTTCGGCCGCGGCAATCCTCACCAGTCGTTCGATTTCCTCAATGGTGAGGATGGAATCGTGGGGTTTCCAAGTCACTCCATCTTCAGGCATACAGTATAGACAGCGTAGATTGCAGCGATCGGTGACAGATATCCTTAGATAGTCTATCTCGCGACCGTGATTATCCTTGCTCACAGGACCACACCTTCCTGGATATCCAGACGGATGCAATCGACCTCGGTGCCCGGAGGGCATGGTTCTAAACCCTCTGGGATCACGAGCAGGCAGTTGCCGCGATTCAGGGCGTTGAACAGCGCTGACGATTGGTTCTTCTCTGGAGTGACGATGAGACGTTGTTCGTTGTCACGATCAACCCGAGCCCGTAAGTAGAAACGCCGAGCGTCAGCCTTTTTGCGGACTTCCGAAGTCAAAGTGGCTCGCATTACCGGTCGCCTGAGGTTGGGTAGACCTTGCATCTTAAGCAGGGCTGGTCGTATCAAGATCTCGAATCCAACCATCGCCGCGGCAGGATTTCCCGGCAGACCGAAGACGGGTGTGCCAGCAATGATACCGAATGTCTGAGCCTTGCCGGGACGCATATTGACTGTATTGAAGAACAAAGTGCCCAGCTCACGCACGACGGATGTGACGTAGTCGAAGTCACCTTCGGCCGCGCCACCGCTGGTGATGACGAAATCGAATGAGTTAGCAGCGTACCCCAGCACCTCGACGAGTGCGTCACGGTCATCGGATATCGCCGGCAGTACTGTGACTTCGGCTCCGGCGTCTATCGCCGCCGCGGCTAGCGAATAACTATTGGAATTGCGAATCTGCCCCGGGCCGGGAATCTGATCGACATCGACCAGTTCGTCACCGGTCGAAGTGATCGCTACTCGGGGACGACGGTAGACGGCTATATCTGCGTTGCCTGTCGCTGCGAGAAGGCCGGTACCGGCTGTCGAGATGCGCTCTCCCCGATGGAGAAGGACATCGCCCTTCATTGCTTCTTCGCCTCGAGGCCTGATATGGTCATTGAATTTAGGCATCTTGGTGAAAACCGCATAGGTACCACTCGGGTGCTCTGCCGATTCGCCCTCAACAATGACATCTTCAATCTTGACAATAGTATCTGTGGAATTGGGGACAGGAGCTCCAGTCATGATCCGCAGTGCCTGACCGGATGCTATCGCTCCCTGATAAACAGAACCAGCACCCAAAATGCCGACGATCTCCAACTTGAGCGGATTGTCCTCAGTCACGTCTTGGAAATCTGAGAAATGAACCGCGAAACCATCCATGGCTGTACTGTCGAATGAGGCGATATCGATATCGCTGACGATATTCTCTGCAAGTACGCGTCCCACGCAAGCGGTGATTGTGACTTTCTCGGCAGGAACAACCGTTACCTGACTTAGGATCGCCTCTCTTGCATCTTCAACATCAATCATCTCGGTTGTGGTATATCGTTCAGTCATTACGCTCCTTTTCATGAAGAACATATGCTTGCGCCGCTTTCTTGCATCAAGCGTCTGCGTCCCGTGCCCAGTAAAACCGTTTGAGCGACAAGACATTATCCTCCATTTAAGAGAAAAAACCAACCTAGAGCGCAGAGCGGACCATGCTCGATCGGCTTTGAGTTGAGATTCGATTCCTCCTGTTACAGCTCAAGACGAAGACCGAATCCCAGACGATTCCTTTATGCGGTCTTCTGGTAGCGCCCTGTCTGCCATCGGCCAAGAGGCGAACGGAACGAATAGTCTAAACTCTGCCGTCTGCCGTAATGTTGGGCTCTCGTACACGGAAGCATGCCGCTTTTTTGCGCTATCCGTGATAGCTTAATTCCGGACAAATCATCAGGTGGACTATAAGGGGCGACTTTTTTTATATGAAGCTTTTGGGCGGGCAGTAAATGAGCAAGTGTGCACTCTATTATTTCAGCGCGACAGGGAACAGCCTGGCCGTTGCTTTCTCTTTAGCAGAAAAACTCCCTGATGCTGAGCCGATATCGCTACCTGGCTCAATGATACTGGCTGATCCGTATGCAGCTGCTCGGGATGCCGATCAGGTGGGCTTCGTCTTTCCAGTGCAGCGGGCAACGATGCCCGAAATGGTGCGCGGTTTCATCGAGAAGATGCCGGTGCGTTCTGACTGTTATTATTTCGCGGTCTCGACCTATACCGTATTCGGATGTAATGAATTCTGGGATATCGACGAGATACTCAGTGCAAGCGGAGCGCAACTGAACTATGCCGCAAGTGTGAAGATGGCGGGCAGTGTGGGTCTTTTGGATCAGAACTCACCAAGAGTCCAACAGACGCTGAGAACGGTTGATGGCCAACTTGCCGAGATAGCTGATCAGATTGGCAATCGTCAGGAGAACTATTTTCGCCGTTCAATCAAACTATTAGGCAAGATGGTTCGGGTTTATACCGAGAACCGTCGTAAGAATATCGTTTTCACTATCAATGAGAAGTGTACGCGTTGCGGCGTTTGCGCTCAGGTCTGCCCTGCGCAGAATATCACTGTAGATGAAGATGGTGGCATAGCTCCGATTCGATCAGATAAATGCCAGGCTTGTCTGGCTTGCATCCATTGGTGTCCCGCCAATGCGCTGGGAACCAACATTAACATCCACAGCCACTACCATCACCCTGACATCACACCCGAACAACTCAATCCCAATATACTCAAACCTAAGGTAAAGGCTAATTAATAAGCCAACTGATCCAAGTGATGAATATGGCTGCGACATTTGTCAGGCATCTGACGCTAACTCGCAAATCCCAGCGGCTATAATTGACAACAGCTCAAATGTTGCGCAATAGGTCAGCTTCTGCGCAACGTGCGATCGGTCGCCTGTTTTCTGGTGATGATAAAATTCGGGATGGGGCATACCAGTGAGTGAATTGACATTGTTTAACACAGACGCTGACTCAGAGACCTCCACCACCAATGGCTCAGGGGATTGTGCGGCTGCCGCCCAAAGAGCACAGATCCTGCGCGATGAGATCGATCGTCATTCATATCTCTACTACGCGCTCGATGAACCGGTTATCAGCGACGCAGCATTTGACTCGCTGATGCAGGAGCTCAGAGATCTTGAGCGTGCTTTCCCCAATCTGATTGTGCCAGAATCACCAACCCAGAGGGTTGGTGGCTACATTGGTGCTACGTTTGAGTCGGTTGAACATGCCGAAAAGATGTACTCACTGGATAATGCCATGGATTTGGCTGAATTAGATGCTTGGCTCAAGCGCACTCGCCAGACGATTGGCCAGCCATTGACCTATACCTGTGAATTGAAGATAGACGGGACCTCGATCGCGTTGACCTATGAGGATGGTCTGTTGGCGCGAGCGGCAACCCGTGGCAGTGGCATCACCGGTGAGGATGTGACCGCGAACGTCCGCACCATCCGCGATGTTCCCCTACGACTGAGGCAGTCGGTTTCGCATGATGATGCCACCTATCGAGAGCGCATCGAGATACGCGGCGAGGTCTATATGCCCAAGTCCAGCTTTGATAGGCTCAATGCCCAGATTGAGATGGAGTCGGCCAAGAAAGCCGATGGCTCTCAACCGCGCTTATTTGCCAATCCCCGTAACGCTGCGTCGGGCTCCCTTCGGCAGAAGGATCCGCGCATTACGGCCAGTCGTGATCTGGCAACTTTCATGTACGCTTTGGCGAATCCCAGTGACACGGGAACAGCGGGGCAGTGGCAGTTATTGGAATGGTTGCGTCAGGTTGGTTTTCACGTCAATCCAAACATCGCCTACTGCTCAACCGAGCAGGAGGTCCGCACATTTTGCGAACAGGCGATCAGTACGCGCAACGATCTACCCTATGATATCGACGGAGTTGTAGTCAAGGTGGATAGCTTCGCTCTGCAGCGCCAGCTGGGCTATACCGCTAAAGCGCCGCGTTGGGCTATAGCCTACAAGTTCCCGCCTGAGGAGAAGACCAGCGTTTTACGTTCGATAGTCGTTCAGGTAGGGCGTACTGGGGTCTTGACTCCCGTAGCAGAGTTCGACCCGGTATTGGTGGCTGGCTCAACAGTTGCCCGCGCGACACTGCACAATCTTGATGAGGTACGTCGCAAGGATGTGAGGGTGGGCGACACGGTAGTGGTGCGCAAAGCCGGAGATGTAATCCCAGAGATTGTGGGACATATCGAGGCATTGCGCCCGCTGGATGCTGATGAATGGCAAATGCCCAAGAAGTGTCCCTCCTGTGGATCGGTGGTGTTCAAGGATTTTGACAGTGTAGCCTATCGCTGTGTCTCTGCCGAGTGTCCGGCGCAACGCCTTGAACGCCTTGAACATTGGGTAAGTCGTAGCGCTATGGACATCGATGGTTTGGGGCCTAGGATCATTGAGAATCTAGTCGAGGCTGGTTTGGTGCGCGATGTCGCTGATTTCTATGCGTTGACGATCGAACAATTGTCCTCACTGGAAACGGGTCAACTCAAATATGCTCGGCAGATGGGCCCGCAAAGGCGCGAGGAGATCGGTGACTATGAGCAGGTGCCCGAATTGGTGGGCGACCTAGTTGCTTCCAAACTCTATGACCAGATACAAGTGAGCAAAAGGCAACCGTATTCTCGGGTCTTATTTGGATTGGGCATTCGTAACGTAGGCAAAACCGTAGCCGAGTTGATTGCAAACAACTTTTCTTCTATCGATGATTTGCGGCAGGCCAGCGAAGAGCAGCTGACATCAGTGGAAGGGGTAGGACCGGTTATCGCCCGCACTATCATCGAGTTCTTCCAGACCTCGGATAATATCGAGCTGATTGAGGAGCTGCGTCAAGCTGGGCTGCAGTTGGAGCAGGATAACAGCGGACGTAAACCACAGACACTGGCTGGTTTGACGTTCGTACTCACGGGCACGCTAGAGAAGTACAGTCGCGATCAGGCCGAGGCACTGCTGAAGCAATACGGAGCTAGAGCTTCTGGGTCGGTATCGGCAAAGACAAGCTACGTGGTCGCAGGGGATAATGCCGGATCCAAACTGACAAAAGCGCGCGAGTTGGGTGTACCGACACTTGATGAGGTCCAGTTGGATGCCATTATCGCCAGTGGGGAAGTGCCACAGATTTCTTGACAAGCAGCTTTTGGAGACCTATCATAGTGATATCAAATAGATATCAACTTTGGAGGTCACGATGAATACCGCACAAGCGTCGTTGAACAAGGCGATGAAGTCCATCCATTCTGAATATGATGCAAAGACCGCACCCGGTTTGTTCTTGATGATCCTGTTCATATTGCTACTTCTGGCCTCGCTAGGTTTGTTCATACTTGGCATAGCCTCTGCCGCAAATGCCGAAGAAGGCATTACCGGGCAGGCTTGGCAGATTCCCGGTGGTTGGGCTGTCGTCGCGATAGTCGCAGGCGCGATACTGGCTTTCATCGTGATGCCAGTGCTTCTGAGCGGATTGAAGATCGTTAAACCAAACGAGGCGCGCGTGCTTACATTGTTTGGTCGCTACATCGGTACTATTCGCAAAGACGGTATCTTCTGGGTCAATCCCTTCGCGACCGCGGTGCAGGTACCCAAACCCAGTGAATCTCAGGCCTCATTGACGATGTCTGAGAAGTCCAAGGGTTCCAGTCAGCTTGCCTTGAATATGCCCTCGTCCAAGCTGTCGCTGAAGACCATGACTCTGGCCAGCGAGAAGCAGAAGATCAACGATCTGCTCGGTAATCCCATCATCATCAGCATTATCGTCATCTGGCGTGTCGTGGACACCGCCAAGGCAGTCTTCGATGTCGACAACTACTTCGAGTTCCTCAGCGTGCAAAGCGATTCTGCGTTGCGGAATATCGTTCGTATGTATCCCTATGATTCAACCGATGACATTGCCGGTGGTCATGAGAAGTCACTGCGTGGTTCAAGCCAGGAGATAGCCCACAAGTTGCAGGATGAGATCCAGGAAAAGGTTGTTGGTGCGGGTCTGGAGATTACCGAAGCCAGAATCACACATCTGGCCTATGCCCCCGAGATCGCTGCCGCGATGCTTCAGCGTCAACAGGCATCCGCAATCGTTGACGCTCGCGCTCTGATTGTCGAAGGTGCTGTGGGTATGGTACAGCAGGCGTTGAGCAAACTCAGCGAAGAGCAGATCGTCGAGTTGGACGAGGAGCGTAAGGCAGCCATGGTCAGCAACTTGCTCGTAGTGCTCTGTGCAAACAAAGATGCGCAACCGGTGGTCAATAGCGGCTCGATCTATTGATCGGTTGTTACATAGTGGCATCGTTTGCCAAACGATCGATGTACGAGCAGACCTTGCCGGGAGGTTGATTCATGGCTCAAGGTGATAAGAAACAGATTCCGCTCAGGCTTTCGGATTCGCTGTACCGAGAGATCGCTGCTTGGGCGGAAGATGACTTTCGTTCAATCAACGGTCAAATCGAGTACCTGTTGACCGAAGCTGTTCGCAAGCGCAAGAAAGGTAAGGCCGATTAACTCGGCCTTACAGACGCTTGGGGATCAGGCGCAAGCCTCATTCAGTTTCTCCCAGATCCTGACCATCGCCAACGTGTCCAACCTGCAGTATGCAAGTAGCTGAGCGCGGATTCTGGCGGTATCGGCCTCATCGTTGTTACTCAGATTGGCAAAGGCATTCATCGCCTCATCACCATTATGGATGCCATCCAGGTTGTCATAGTTGAGTTCCGGATCATCAGGGAACAATGCTGGCAGCACATATTTAATCGAGTAGGAGCCGCGCATCTCCCTGCTGTAATAGTGCCCCTTGAAGAAGGGTTTCATCAGATCCCGTATGTTGTCATGGATGGACATCAAATGTTTGGCTAGATCGGGAAAGATCAGCGCCAGTTGCTTGATCACACCTTTCTCAAAGCCCATGTTATAGGCCAAGACGCAGGCATTCTCAGGAATATCGGCACAGAGCCTTCTTGCCAGCGGGCGGCGCGGATCTGTTCCTGCTTCTGCCAAAAACTCGAAGTGCTCCAATGTCGACCCTGGCGACTGTAGTACATGCAGTGAATACTGTGAGGGTATCTGCTGGAATGGTTTGAGGCCATCAAACGGTGGTATCGCCTGCTGAAACGTCTCGAAGTCGAGGAAGTAGAGCGGGAAATCCAAAGTAGCAAGAAACTCTGTGATGGCCCCGCAGTCAATAGTGGGCGGCAGGTCCATCAGCTCGGTCTGCACCTGGATCCTCTGCTTATGATTCAGCTTGCCTGGATTGTCAAACAGATCAGCGAAGGTGACGTAGCCATCGTTGAATAGCCTGAAACCGTTAACCCCGCCAACGCCGCCTAGATCAAAGACATTAGGTTGAGGGATATGCTGCCAACAGTGACACTGGAAACCACAAGGGTAGGGGTCGAAGCACTGCGGTCCGATTGCGATTTCTGGTTCAATTGGATCATCGGCAATCTGCTTGAAGCTGGTGATGTTACCTCCAACTTCATCCTGCATCTCCCGCACCCTGTTGGTCAAGTCGGCGATGGTGAAGAGATCCTGCAGCACCAGGTCACCATTGCGCACGTACTGGTTATTGATATACATCAGGTAAGCACCTGTGACAGTAAGTCCACAATGCTTGAGCACCCAGTATTGATAGGCGACATCGTGATAGTAGACGTCCTTGACGCTGGTTGATGATTTCACCTCGATGATCTCAACGCCGTTATCGACCACGCGCAGGATGTCAACACTGCAGAAGTTCCCATCATAGGAGAACGAGGCTTCGCAGATCACCCTTTCGCCGGCTTCAAGGTATTCCTGCGTCTTGGCGATCATGCCCGTCATGTTGTTGCGGTCAAAGGGAACCTCGACGAAATCACCAAAATAGCCCATCGCCAGGTCACCAACCTCATTGCCTGTTGCCAGCACCGCCTGGTTCATCACAGAGTCATCAAAGAGCTCTGGGTGGTGCTCATTCAGCCAGAGCATCCTGGCGCATTGGACACCCCGTGTGTAGCGTGATTTCGAAAGATTCAAGATGACTCCTTCCGATGTGGATTGTTTTGCGTATATTTGCGTATATGGGTAGTAAATCGCAGAATCATGGCTCGGTGCGTTGTTCTCGTCCAAGTTAAGCGATAGATCCTACAAACGATTTAAGTGACTAGGGGAAGGTTAGCATATCTGTATCTAACATCGACATATCAGAATATGTTGTGAATGAGTAAAGGCGCCAAGAAGAATCCTTATCGTCGTAGCTTTATGTCGGTTATATCTTCTGATCAGCAAATCAGCGCTATACATCAGGCTTTTGCCTAAGCTTGGCGTCTGAATGTTCTACAATATGTAGGC
>JAAYYH010000090.1 GCA_012515495.1 Coriobacteriaceae bacterium
AAGGGGGAAACAACGCCGGACATACCGTGATCCATGGAGACAAGAAGCTGGCGCTACATTTGATTCCCAGCGGCATCATGTATCCCCATATCACACCGATGATTGGCAACGGCTGTGTTATCGATCCGCGCGTGTTGATTGAAGAGATGGAGATGCTGGAGCGTGAGGGCTTTTCCACACGACGGTTGCTGATCAGCGGCAATGCGCATTTGATCATGCCGTATCATCTTGATTTGGACGGTGCCTCAGAGCATCGTTTGGGAAAGAATGAGATTGGTACAACACATAGAGGCATAGGGCCAGCGTATCAGGACAAGTCATCACGTATTGGCATCCGCGTCCAAGACTTGCTTGATGAGCGCATCTTCCGCCTCAAGATCGAGGCAGCTTTAATCGAGAAGAATGATGTCTTGAGTAAGATCTATGCCATGCCCACCTACACAGTCGATCAGATTTGTGAGCAGTATCTACCATATGCAGAACGCATTAGGCCACACGTCACCGAATCATCTCAGCTGCTCAACCAAGCTTTGCGTGATAACGCCTGGGTGCTTTTCGAAGGAGCTCAGGGAACCCTACTGGATATCGATCACGGGACGTATCCCTTCGTCACCAGCTCATCATGCACCGCAGGCGGAGCGGTAATCGGCAGCGGCGTTGGACCAACAGCCATCAACAAGGTTCTGGGCATCGCCAAAGCCTATATTACACGCGTGGGTTCTGGGCCTTTCCCAACAGAGCTGCCATTGGATGATGAGACAGGACACCTGCTTTCAAGCGTTGGTGGAGAGGTTGGTGTCACAACCGGAAGGCTGCGTCGCTGTGGTTGGTACGATGCTGTTATCGTCCGCTATGCGGCAGAAGTCAATGGCCTCACTGATCTCTGCATCACTAAGCTAGACGTGTTGAGTGCTCTCAGCACCATAAAGGTCTGCGTTGCTTATGAATATCAGGGAAAACGCTATACCACTATGCCTGGTCAGCAAACCGCCATCCATCACGCGACCCCGATCTATGAGGAACTACCTGGTTGGAGAACCGATATCACCGACTGTCGAAGCTATAAGGATCTGCCACGAGAAGCCAAAGACTACATCGAATTCATTGAAGACCATGCTGGTGTACCGGTTTCGATCATCGCTGTAGGTCCCGACAGAGAGCAGACAATCATGAGGCGTTGGAAGCCGAGGGACTAGAAGTTGAGAGAACAGAAGCCGAGGGATTAAAAAGAGATAAATCGAGGAACTGGTATCACGGGTGGTGTATTCAAGTATCTGATTGAAGAGTGAGGAAAGCGTATGAGTGAATCTGACATCTTGATCCTGGTAGCACTGTGTCTTTATATGGCTGTCGTGGTGGGTATTGGCATCTATTTCGCCAAGCGCGCAAACACGTCATCGGAAGAATACTATCTGGGCGGTAGGAAGCTGGGTCCCTGGGTGACGGCTATGAGTGCCGAGGCGTCCGATATGAGTGGATGGCTGCTCATGGGGCTTCCCGGTCTGGCTTTCTTAACCGGAGCCAATGAAGCTGTCTGGACAGCGATAGGTCTCGCGCTGGGAACGTATCTCAACTGGAAGATCGTCGCGGTACGGCTTCGTAAGTATTCTCAGAAAGCCGGGAATGCCATAACTATCCCTGACTTCCTCTCTAATCGCTTTCACGACAATAAGAAGATCCTGATGAGCGTTGCGGCACTGTTCATCCTCGTTTTCTTCGCGATTTATGTTGGTAGCTGTTTTGTGACTACCGGAAAGCTGTTCAACACATTATTTGGTCTTCCCTACATGCCGATGATGATCATCGGGGCTTTAATTGTGTTCATCTACACAACTTTGGGCGGATTCTTAGCTGAGAGTGTCAGTGACTTCATCCAGGGCATCGTCATGATCTTAGCCCTGATAACCGTTGTCATTGGTAGTATGGTCATGGTTGGTGGGATGGATAACGCCGTCGCCTTGTTGCAGAGCATTCCCGGATTCGGCTCACTGATTGAGACGCCACAATACCTTAAAATCGATGGTGCCATCCAGATGGATGCAGCCGGAGCGTTTTTACACACCGCGGATCCCACGGCGGATTTTGGTTTCATTGCCATCATCTCAACACTGGCATGGGGTCTCGGTTATTTTGGTATGCCTCAGGTGCTGCTGCGCTTCATGGCAATTCGTGATTCCAAGGAGATCGGTCACTCTCGCCGTATTGCAGTAACCTGGTGTGTCATCAGCCTCTTCGCCGCGGTGGGGATAGGCCTGATTGGACGCGCAATCTGGATGCAGGGGCTCCTGCCTGCTGATTTCTCTGCGGCCTCAGGCTATGAAAGCATCTTCATTGTGTTGGCGACAACGATGTTACCAGCCTTTATCGCCGGCATCATCGTCAGCGGTATCTTCGCCGCAACCATGAGCTCGGCGGATTCCTATATGCTGATTGCCAGTTCCGCTATAGCCAAGAATCTCTTCAAGGGACTATTCAAGAAAGATGCCAGCGACAAAGCAGTTATGATGGTGGCCCGTGTGACGATGGTGTTGGTCTTGATATTCGGCATCCTCATCGCCTTAGATGAGAACTCATCGATCTTCAAGGTTGTCTCATATGCCTGGGCGGGCTTTGGCGCGACTTTCGGCCCGGTAATACTTGCATCGCTGTTTTGGCGTCGCATCAATCTTCCCGGAGCCTTGGCCGGCATGATAGCGGGAGGAGCCACGATCTTCATCTGGCACGAGTTAATTGCTCCAATAGGTGGCGTATTCGCGATATATGAGCTTTTACCCGGGTTTATCGTTGGAGCTTTAGCGCTGTTTATTGTCAGTTTGCTCACCAAGCCGCCATCGGAAGAGATCACGGAGGAATTCGATCACTATATGGAGCTTGATGTCTGATCTGGGCTTTCGTACTCAGTGTGCAGAGAGCAAGAAACGCCCTGGCTCAGAGGCCATATAGATAGAAACGATGCAGGCCTAGCTGTGCCTCATGGCCATCGGAGCACGCACCCAAAGCGATGAGGTGTGGAATTCTTGCGTGAATTAAGGTAAAATAACGATTGAGCTTATGCTTGTGGGGATAAGTGACGCATGTTGAGGGAAGGAAAAGGCTGGCAGGGATGTGCCAGCCTTTTCCTTACAGAACCTCTCAAGTACTCAGTTCAAGGAGAACGGTGACAGAGGATAAGCAACCGAGGCCGAAGCTATCGTTGCCAGAAGTAGCCTCCCATGCATCCAAAGCAACGGACGCGCGTCTCCAGACAGGAGTCTGGAGCGCTGAAGAGGTCAACAGACAACAGCAGAAATTGATTGACGAAGGTCTGGTTCTTGGTACCCACACCCCCGAAGACAGATATGGCAGTCATTCAGCGCAACCGATGGCGCGAAAACGGGCACGTTGGCCGTTTGTCATCGCAGCATTGCTCGTCTTCATTGTTGTTGGCGGTGGTCTGACGTATGCTTTCATTACCGCTGATGCGGCATCTAGGGAGAGTGCTCGAAAAGAGGGATACGCGATGATAGATCAAGCTGTCTCACTTATCTCCGAAGCAGATAAAGTTGTGATAGCAATTGACAAGGCGGTTGAGAACCCCGTAGAAGACGATGGTTTATCTCAATTGGATGCCTTGATTGACCAGATACCCAGTACGAGAGTGACTCTGAACCAAGCCGCGGATACTGCCAGGCAGGCAAACACACTGTTCTCGAATGCTGAGGACAAGGATCTGTGTCAGCATGTCATTGATGCCGCTGATTACCGAAACGAGATGCTCAGCTACGGCAAGGCGCTGACACAAAACGACATCGATGCCATGAAAAGTGCGATAGCGCTGAATGAAGCCTGGAATCTTATAATCGCAGCTGATAAGGATATGCGTAATGCTGTGGAAGTCGTTGATGGAGTCCATAGCAACAAGGTCGCCGAGGCGATTGAGCTGAACAAGAGCGCACTGGAAAAGATCAAGCAGGCAGCAGAGAAGACCATCGAGGCAGAAGCAGCCTACAGCAATGTTGATGTTTCCTCTATCTCAAATTACCTTATTGTCAGGGAGGCAGCTATTAAGCTGGCAATCGAGTCCGATGAAGCGCTTTCAGATAACGATATCGACCTTGCCAGAGAAAAGAATGACGAGTATACCGCGAAGGATGCTGAGGCGATTGAGGCTGCCAAGCAGATCCCCACAGAGCCGATGCAGCTGATAGTCACTGTTTATGAAGCGACAACCAGAGAGTTGAGAGCCTCATACCACGAAGTACGCACAAAAGCAGCCGATGCAGATGCCTACATCCGCGTATATGTTGGTATTGATACCCTGCAATCGGATCAGCAAGAACAAGCACTGAACGCTGAAGAAGAGGCGAAGAGTACAGAAGAAGAGACTCAGGACGCGGAATAAGAGATACGGAGCTGAAGCGCAAAGGCTCTGTACTGTTTTATATTCTGCTTCGATAGCCGTATAATGAAGTATCATGTTCCCCTTGTTTGGAGGGTAAATGTCTGAACTAATCAATCATGTAGACGAGCTTGTTCGCGAGATCGGTCCTCGTCGCGCTGGAACAAGGGCAGAGAATCAAGCCTCAGAATTCGTCGCGCACCATCTGGAGCAGAGCGGTCTTTTGGTAAGGGAACAGGGCTTCAGTTGCTCAAAGGATAATTCGTTACCAATCGTTGTTGAGTTGTTGTTGGCGGTATTGGCAGCCTATCTGCTCTTCTTTCAGCCTGCATTGGGCATAATAGCGCTCATCCTCGCGCTCTTATCAGTAGCATTGTTCGTCCTTGGACTACTTGATCAGAATCCGTTGTCATACATATTAAGTAAGAATTCTAGCCAGAATGTAATAGCACGATACCTACCTGCTCAAGACGAATCTGGCGGACGCAAGCGCAAGGTGGTGGTTGTAGCGCACTATGATTCGCAACAGACAGCCATTCAGGCAGCACCTTTCCTGGTCAATCGGCTGCCGATCATGCGCTTGGCTTTACGAGTTGCGATCGCAGCCATCGCTGCGATTGCTTTGCTTTTGCTGTTTCCGTTTCCCGATGTATTGCGTTTGATACTGGCGTCTATCAGCCTTGCCTGCGGTATCGTCGCACTCGTGGCTCTGATCAGCGTGATCGTCAATATGCTCATGCCAGTCAGCATGGGAGCGAATTGCAACGGATCGGGTGTCGCTGTGCTCATTGGCTTGGCGCAACGGTTGACGGGGGCAACCCAACAGGTTCGTCGATCTGGACGCAAACGCGATGAAAAACCCAAGACCAGTCGAAGTGGGACTGTGATTACCCGAGGAGGAAGACGCGAAAGAAGTCAAGTTGCAAAAGCCTCACAGATGCCAGCTTTGGAGTGCGGTCCTTTAGTATCCGGAGAGACAGCGACGGTGGCAGTCGAGGGAAGAGCATCGAGTGAAGCCCAGCGCTACAAGAGAACTACCATGGAGCGTACGAAGGATCTTGATTTTCCCCAGCAGGAACAGCCTGAGGACAAAGAGGGTCTGTTAGAAGAAGAGAATGCTCCTGGAATAGCCTCAGAGAGGAAGCCAGCGGACTTCTACTCGCAATCGGTTGCCGGTAATCTGGTTAATAGCCCTTTCATCAAGGTGCGTCCACGAACAAGCATTAGTGAAGAGCAGGAAGCCGAGCTTGAGGAAAAACGCAAGCGAGTGCAGGAGTTTGGTGGTCAGACTACCGATGCTGATGGCGCACCTGCGTGGTACACGAAGGCAAAAGAAAAAGCAGAGGCAAAGCACAAGGATACCGACGAGCAGCAGGTGGTTCGGTCGCAATACGCTGATGTGCCAACCCCAACGTATAGCCGCGCTGACCAGGGAGTCGCACTGGATTCATTGGAAGGGGAGCGTCGGGAGGACAGTGAGGGTCATGATGACCAAGCAGCTGAGTCTTGGGGTGAAGCTTTTGATGGTGGCGCGACTCAGGCCATGCCTATGATAAGTGGTGAGCCCTGTGCCTTGGAGTTACCAGAAGTGCCTAAAAAAGAAGTAGCAGTAGACAACAATGCTTCTCGATATAGTGATATAACTCAAACGAGCAAG
>JAAYYH010000091.1 GCA_012515495.1 Coriobacteriaceae bacterium
GAGCTCCCAGTGTATCGATATCCACTCCCAAGATACTCGCAGAACGCCGTACGATGGCGCACAGTTCCTCAAAGCCATAGTAATCAAGGCGGAAGGCAATGCCGAAGCGGTCGCGCAACGGCCCCGTGAGTAATCCGGTGCGCGTTGTAGCGCCAATCAAAGTGAAGTGCGGGATATCCAACCGCAGTGATCGCGCCGAAGGGCCCTTGCCAATGACGATGTCCAACACGAAGTCCTCCATCGCCGGATAGAGCACTTCCTCGACAGCTCGATTGAGTCGGTGTATCTCATCGATGAACAGCACGTCACCCGATTCGAGGTTGGTGAGGATGGCGGCCAGATCGCCCGCGCGCTCGATTGCCGGCCCACTGGTAGCCCTGAAAGAAGCTCCCAGCTCATTAGCTACAACTCCGGCCAGAGTAGTCTTGCCCAAACCGGGAGGCCCCGAGAACAGCAGATGATCAAGGGTGTCCTTGCGCTGACGAGCGGCTTCGATCAACACCCGCAGGTTCTCCTTGACGCGGGATTGCCCCAGATAATCATCCAACAATCTCGGGCGCAGTGAACGATCCAGACCAAGGTCGTCTTCGGTCAGCTCCGGCGACAGCGGTCTGGCTGCTTCTTCTCCAACAACACCAACCCCGCCGTATCCCGCGGAGAATCCCTCGTCAAACGGCGTGAGGTCGTCAGCTTCCCACAAAGACACTATCCTGCCCCCAGTCTTCTCAAGGCATAGCGCAACGCTGCGCTGGTATCACTCGTGTCGCCATCATATCCCTTTAGCGCCAGATCGGTTTCCGCAGCTGAGAAACCCATACCCAACAAAGCCTCTGATGCCTGGATCATTCCTGCTTCGCGCAGCGCGTCACCGTGCCCCATATCACCGATTGCGCTGTCCAGCGTTCCCTTAAGTTCCAAGACAATGCGTTGGGCCGTCTTCTTGCCTATTCCTGAAATCGAGGATACCGCACCAATATCTTCGCTGGCTATCGCCTTCATCAACGCATCGGCACTGAAGGTCGACAGCGCGCTGAGAGCTACCTTGGGGCCGACACCGGACACAGTGATCAATTTCTCGAACAACGCTCGTTCCCTCTCATCACAAAAACCGAACAGGGACATACCGTCGTCTCTGACCTGCAGATGGGTATAGACCGTTGTCTCATCCCCCAAAGGATCAAGAGTGCTCAGCGATTGCGTTGACATACCCACACGATAGCCCACTCCGCCAACATCGATCACGATGCCCTGAGCGTCTCTAAGCGCGATCTGCCCCCGCAGATATGAGATCATATCCCCTCCCTTCCTACCTCAGCTTGCCTGCGCAGGTGCGCATGGCAGATGGCAGCTGCCAAGGCATCCGCACAATGATCGGGAGTAGGCGTATGATCCAGTCCCAACAGCACCTTGACCATGTATTGCACTTGGTCCTTCTCAGCTGTTCCCGTGCCAACCACAGCCTGCTTGATCTGCCGAGGAGAGTACTCACCTACTGTCAGGTGCGAAACCGCGGCTGCAACCAAGGCTGCACCCCTTGCCTGTCCTGTAGCCATGGCACTTTTCGAATTGGCACCGAAGTAAATGGACTCGATGCCCAGTTCAACGGGATGGTATCTTGTGATGACGGTGCTGATCTGATCATGTATGGTCTTAAGACGTGAGGCGGTATCGCCTGTTGAAGGAGTCGAGATGCAGCCGTAGGCCAAAGCTCGTTTACTTGAGCCACATTCCTCGATGATGCCCCAACCCGTGTTCGCCAGACCGGGATCGATTCCCATGATAACGGTCTTTTGCGATCGCTGTGTCACGCATCACTCCTAGCCCCGACAGTATCTTCAGGATTCAGTATAGCGAACATCTGTTCGTGATGAAAGACCTCTGCGCTAATCCTCGAGCGCAGCAGCGATCTCCTCAGTGATATCCATGGTGTGATAGACGTTTTGCAGATCCTCAAGATCCTCGAGCTTATCAATCAGGCGCATGACCTTCCTGGCATCGGAGACGCTGACCTCTGTAGGAGTGGTGGGCTCCATGATCAGCTCGGCTCCCTTGATCTCCAACCCTTGGTCTTCCAGGCCCTTACGCACCGTGGCCAGATCGGTGGGCGCAGTGAGGATCACCCATTCTTCGCCAGCATCCTCATAATCCTCACCACCAGCTTCGGCGACCTGCATCATGAACTCATCTTCATCGGCGCTCTGGTTCTTCTCGATCAGCAATTGTCCCTTGCGCTCGAACTGATAGGCGACACTGCCGGTAGTACCTAGATTGCCACCGCTATGGCTGAAAGCCGAACGCACATCAGCTGCTGTTCGGTTGCGATTGTCGGTCAAAGCCTCGATATAGACGGCAACACCCGCCGGTCCATAGCCTTCGTAGACGACGTTCTCATAATGAGTACCCTCACTTCCGGAGCTAAAGGCTTTCTTGATGGCGGCATCGATCTTATCCTTGGGCAGCGAGTAACCCTTGGCTTTGGCAATGGCAGCAGCCAGTGAGGCGTTGTTCTCAGGATTGGGATCCCCGCCTTCCTTCGCGGCAACAGTGATATTGCGGGAGAGCTTTGAGAAGATCGCACTGCGCTTGGCGTCCTGTGCGGCTTTGCGATGCTTGGTTGTCGCCCATTTGGAATGTCCGGACATTGAGGTACCTTTCGTGGATAAGTGTCAGTCTGTCGCCTCATTATACAACAAGCTCATCATCTGCCACTGTCTGACCAAAACGTGGTTGGTGATGGATGGTTGATGGCAGATGTCGACGATGCAGACGGGATGGCAGCTGTTACCAAGCTGACAACAAAGTGATCCTGAATTCACTCTCATGTAGGCTCTCTATCAGGCATAATGTAATTTGGTTGGCATACTGTGATCTATCAGCGACAATGCAAGCTATTCAAGATGTGAGGGAACATGAGAGAGATATTACGCGCTGAAAGCCTCAGCAAGACCTTCAAGTTATCAACCAAGCAACAACGTATAGAGCACACCAAGCAGCGGGTTCGCACGGCTGTCGATCAGTTGTCGTTCAGCGCCTATGAAGGCGAGATATTCGGGTTGCTCGGACCAAATGGGGCTGGGAAGACCACGACACTGAGGATGCTTGCCACCTTGATCAAACCTGATGCGGGAGATGCCCTGATAGACGGTTACAGCATACGCAGCCAACCAGAGGTGGTGCGATCGCGTATCGCCTTTTTGACCAGTGAACTCAAGCTGGAGGACTTCTTCACCCCTGACTATCTGTTCGACTTCTTCTCAAACCTGCACGCGGTGGACCCGATTGTTGCCAGACAAAGAAAACAGCGATTATTCGAGCGTTTCGGTATCGATGAATTCGCCCAGGTCAAAGTTGGCGATCTTTCTTCTGGTATGAAACAGAAAGCCTCGCTGGTCATCTCCCTGGTACACGATCCCGCTATCATCATCTTCGACGAGCCAACCAACGGGCTCGACGTTATCACGGCAAAGGTCGTGACCGACTTCTTGAGCGAACTCCGTGACCAAGGCAAGACCATCATCTTGTCCACACATATCTTCTCATTGGTTGAGAAACTCTGTGACCGTATCGGTGTGATCATCAACGGCCAGATGATCGTCTGCGACAGTCTTGTGAATGTGGCTCAAGATCAGAGTCTCGAGGATCGCTTCTTCGAACTCTATCTCAAGGCCACCAAGGACTCGAGATCAGGTGATGCGGCATGATGGCCATCGTGAGAAAGGAGTTCAGGCGCTTCTTCACCGACCGTAGGATGGTCCTGAGCGTGCTGTTGCTGCCGGGACTGATGATCTACCTAATCTATTCGTTCATCGGTAGCGCAGCCACAGATTTCCTGACAACGAATGAAGACTATGTCCCTGTTATCTACGCAGTGAATCTCCCCGATTCTGTCGCCGAACTCTCCAGCCAGGCCGATGTGGAGATCCAGCCAGCCGAAGCTGACCAGGCGGCCGAGATAAAGACCCAGATAGCGGAAAAATCTGCTGACCTGCTGGCGATATTCCCTGAAGGATTCGATAAGCAGGTCTCTTTGGCGATGGCGGGAAATACCCAAGACTACACGCCTCCTCGTGTTGAACTGTATTACAACTCCACGAAGATCGAATCGAACTCGATGTATGCGCTGTTGCAGACCGAGCTGAACGATTATCGTGACGCCAGTTTCACTTTGTTCACCGTCAATCCCGGTGAACAATCCTATGATCTTGTCACTGAGGAAAGCGCCACCAGCTTCATGCTAGCCTCATTGTTACCGATGCTTTTGATGCTCTTCCTTTTCACCGGTAGCATGTCGGTAGCTCCCGAATCGATTGTCGGAGAGAAGGAACGCGGCACCATCGCCACACTGCTGGTGACGCCGATGCGGCGATGGGAACTGGCGTTGGGCAAGATCGTCAGTATCAGCTGCATCGCCCTGCTTTCAGGTCTGTCCAGCTTCATTGGCATCATGTTGTCCCTGCCTAAGCTGATTGGCATCGAGGGTCCGTCTACGCAGTTATCCAATACGGCAGCGACTATGTATGCGCCAGTCGATTACCTGATGCTGCTGGCAGTGGTCTTCTCGACAGTCCTGTTATTTGTGGGCCTGATCTCAATCATCTCCGCCTATGCCAAGACAGTCAAAGAAGCGAACACACTGGTAACACCCCTGATGATCGTTGTGATGCTCGTCGGTGTCACGGTGATGTTCTCACAATCAGCGACTACGAATCTGATGCTATATCTGATTCCGGCTTACAATAGCGTACAGGTGATCGTGGGCATACTCTCATTCAGCTATCAGCCACTTTTTGTCGCGATCACTGTGTTGACCAATGTGCTGGCAGCAGGCATCTGCGTGTTCATACTGACGAGGATGTTCAACTCCGAGAAAGTGATGTTCTCGCGCTGACAGGCTCAGGACAACAACTTGATATACAGTGGCAGTACATGTTCGAAATCAACGCCGTACTTTCGATCGGTGTCGGCGTCGAAAGTACGCTGGATAGCGGCCACGGTGAAGTCGACAGCGATGCTCGCTGCCTCAATCAGCGGCTTGTCGTTGAGCAGGGCACCCAGTAGCGCACTGGAGTAGATGTCACCAGTGCCGTGATAGTACCCTTCGATGTGGTCGCGGAAATAGTACTCAAAGCGATTCGTCTTCTTGTCATAGGCGGCAATGCCGAGCTTACCAACCTCGAAGGAGACGCCGGTCAGTACCACCTGCCGTGGACCCAGCTCTGCCAACTCCCTGAGCAATCCCTCGACATAGGTTTGATCATAATCCGATCCCGGATAGGGTTTTTCCAACATGAACGTCGCTTCGGTGATGTTTGGCACTACGATATCAGCTGCCGCGCAGAGATCGCGCATGCCCAACGCGAAATCAAGATCGAATGCCGGGTAGAGCTGACCCTGATCAGCCATGGCCGGGTCGACAAGGACTATGGTTGTCTTTTCACGGAAATCGCTGAAGAGCTGCTCGACCAGTTCCAGCTGCTCCCTGCTACCAAGATAGCCGGTATATAAAGCATCTGCCTTCAGGCCAAGGGTCTTCCAATGTTCGCTGATAGGCTTGATATCATCTGTCAGGTCACGGAATGTATAGCCCGTGAAGCCTCCTGTATGCGTGGAGAGAATAGCAGTGGGCAGGATGGAGGTCTCGATACCTGCAGCGGAGATGATCGGCAGCGCTACGGTCAGAGAGCACCTACCAACACAAGAGATGTCTTGGATGGTGATTACCCGCTTTTGTTCCATTGTCTTTCCTTCCCTCAGTTGAGTGCTCTTCTGTGTATGTTACTTAACAAACAGCCCAGTTGCCGCATCATAATGCAAATCGACTGTCAAGTAATCCTTCTGGCGCATCCACTCCAGGATCGGGTCGATCATCTGTGAAGTTGGTCTGGCTGCTTGTGGATAGCTGCTCACCTGATACGAATCCCTGACAGGATCGGGCAATGAGGCTTTCTCGGCCAACAATGGTCGATAAGATGAGGGATTAGCGTTGATCATCTCAACGGCCAAGTCCCAGATGGTCGACAATTTGGCAAGGGCCTTCTCACCAGAATCCGTGGCCGTGAAGGCGGTACGGGCAATCATCACGGATTGGGAGAGATTCTCACCTTGACTGTCATCGGCAACCAAGAGATTACCCGTTGCCTCGCCCAAGGCAAGTAGCGATCCAGGCAATACTGCGGCGGCGATCTGGTTACTGGCCATCATCTCATAACGTACCGGGAGCTTCTTGATCTCCTCAGTCATGATCTGATCATCAGGAACACCGGCCTGCTGCATCAGCTTGTCCATCACATATTCCAAGATAGTGTTCGATCCCACACCTATGGGTTTTCCGGCTAGGTCGCTTAAGGTCTTGATGCCACTTTGTGGACTCGTCATGATACCAAAGCGTCCTTGATTAGCAGTCGCACCCAATGTCACCCACTCAAGACTGACGTCAGTGCCTCCTGCCACCAGACTGGCTGCGACCATCGGGTCGGTCATTGCCATGTCAACCTCACCTGATGTGATGGCTACGGTTAGCTCCTGAGCCGACTGGAAGGTCTGAATATGAACTATCATTCCATTCGCGTTGAAGAGTCCTTCTTCTTCCGCCAACCACAACGGCAAAATATCCTCGGTGACCAAGGTACCGATGGTAATCGACTCAACATCATCACCTTCATCCTGCTGAGTAGCAGCGCAGGCAGAAAACACTAACAACATCGCAGCTAGCATCGCTACAAAAATCGCTCGTACAGCTATCTTAACTTGCTTGCTCATCAACTGCTCCTTGATACGACCTGTAAGCAGAACACCTCACCATACGATGCCCGATCGTGGCAAAGAGTGATCGGATGGCTATAAGTCTGGCACGTGGATTATAATTGCTAATCAGCTTGAACAGCGACAGTTTCTTCAAACAGGGGCGTATGGGCGTCTGAACGTACTATCATCGGCTGTAACCGCGAAAGGATCGTCTTGAAAGCTTGGATCGAAGCTCTGCGATTACGTACTCTACCACTCTCAACCGCCGGCTGCGTAGTCGCTGCTGGTCTGGCTGCCTGGTTCGGTGTCTTCACGTGGTCGGTGTTCCTGTTGATGCTGCTAACGGTGGTACTGCTGCAGATTGTGGCGAACTTCGCTGACGAGTACGGCGACCTGCAGAAGGGCGTCGACAATGAGAGTCGCGTCGGTCCCAAACGTGGAATGCAAAGAGGCGAGATCAGCTTTGCGCAGATGCGTAGAGCCCTGATCGTCGGAACCGCGCTCGCTGCCATCAGCGGCGTCGGACTGATCATTGTATCTTGGAACAACGACCCAACATTCCTGGTTCTTTTCTTGGCGATGGGTGTCATCGCCATCGTCGGAGCCATTACCTATACAGTTGGGCGTTACGCTTACGGATATTATGCCCTTGGTGATGCTGCTTGCATGCTATTCTTCGGTTTCTTCGCTGTTTCCGGCGGCTTCATCCTCTACGCTCATGGCTATCAGTGTACTGTCCTGCTGCCAACCCTATCTGTTGGCAGCCTCGTTGTCGCGTTCCTCAACCTTAATAATATGCGTGATCGTGAAAATGATGCCGCCTGCGCCAAGACCACAACAGTGGTGCTGATGGGTGCTCAGCGTGCGCTGGTCTACCATCGTGCGTTGATTGTCACGGGTATGCTGGGCCTTGTGCTCTTCTGTGCTTTCAATGCGATGGTCAATCCACTTCGTTATTTGTTCTTACTGATCTTCCCGGCACTGATCTGGCATCTGAAAAAAGCGGGCGAGGTCAAAGACCCCGCCCGCTTCGATACGTTGATGAAACCGTTTTCACTGACTATTGTGA
>JAAYYH010000010.1 GCA_012515495.1 Coriobacteriaceae bacterium
AACCCTCAACAAAACTGATTGTGATAAACACTCCCCACAATCCAACTGGCTACAGCTTAAGCACTGCGCAATTAGATGAGATTGCGTCTATCGCCAACGAACGTGGCATCTTCGTATTTTGCGATCAAGTGTATAAGGGTCTGGAGTGGTCAGGCGAAACTACTCCCTGGTTTAGCGATATATGCGATCACTCATTGTCTTTGGGAGTAATGTCGAAAGCCTACGGATTACCAGGGTTGAGGATAGGCTGGATTGCGACACACGACAAAGAGCTGTACGATAAGCTGCTTAAATACAAATACTACACAACGATCTGCAACAGCGCGCCGTCTGAATATCTGGCCGCAATCGCCTTACGACATCACAATACTATCCTGCGAAATAATCTCGACCTGATTAAGGACAACCTAGCATTTGCAGAGCGATTCTTCAACAAGCATCAAGATATCATCTTGAACAATAGACCTCAGGCCGGCCCAATCGCGTTCCATAGGTACCTTGGACCGAATAGCGTTGAGTGTTTCTGTGAAGAACGGCTTGAGGCACAAGGAGTCCTATTGCTACCTGGCTATGTTTATGGAACCGATAGCTATTTTAGAATGGGCTATGGCAGAAGTGATTTCAAGGAGGGTTTAATGAGACTGGATGCCTATCTTTCATAATTCAAATCCAACAACACAGTCTCGTCTTATTTTGTTATGATTGAATACGTACCCTGATAGCCTCGCCCTAACACTTGCACCTGAAAGTGAGGTATACCATGGATTCGAACATCATTCCATCGCTGAAACTTGACCAGATTATGTTAGCCCACAAAGAGCCTCCGCTAATCTCCTTGTTTATGAAAACTCATCGCCACTCGCCGGAGAATCAGCAAGATCTGCTTCGATTCAGGAACCTGCTGAATCAAGCCAAAGAATCTTTGGACAAGGTCTTTGAAAAACGCCAGACAGCAAGGCTGATTCAACACCTTGAAGCATTGGTCGATGATCCAAGTAGGTCACTTTGGCGACACGCAAAAGACGGGCTTGCAGTTCTAGCTTCAAATGATGGTGTCCATGTCTACCAGACTGATTACCCACTTGATGACTTGGTCATCGTTGCTGAGAGCTTTCATATCAAACCACTGATCAAATACTTCCAATTTGGAGCGGATTATTATCTGCTGCTGTTGTCAATGGATAAAACCAAGCTGATGCGAGGCGATTTTATCTCAATAGAAGAACTCAGCTTCCCCGAAGACGTAAAAATCCGTTTTGATGAACTCTTCAATGATTTTGATAATACTTCCAACGTAAGCGCTGGAACTTTTAGTGGCCCGATGCACGTTTCTACGGTTATAGTTCAAAGAGCGAGAACGTTGAGAAGGACATCGTTAAGTACTTCCGCTATGTAGATGAAATAGTCCGCAAACACTTCGTCGATGAGAATCCACTTCCGTTGATCCTAGTCAGTCTTCCGCAGCATCAGGCAACATTCAGAGATCTGACTTCGATTACTACGTTATTGGATCGTGGCATCGATAAAGCTCCCGATTCGCTCGACAAAGAACAACTGTTAACAGAGGCTACTGAACTTGTCAGGACTATGCAGGTCGAAGCCGTAAGGAAGCAATTGGTAGATTTCGAATTAGCAGAATCAAGGGACCAGGGTTCAACTGATCCAAGCACAATCGCCCGAGCACTGGCCGAAAGGAAGGTATCTTCTCTATTTGTGGAAGAAGGCAAGCTTCTCCCCGGCAAGCTCGATAGGGATACCGGCGCGCTGAGTTATGATAACAGCGATACCCCAATCATCGATGACCTGATTGATGATTTTGCCCAAGCTGCATATATCCAAGGTGGAAAGGTATTCGTTATTGACAGCGAGATGCTCCCAGGGATAAACGGTGTGGCGGCGTTATTCAGGTATTGATGCCGAGTGTTACCTGCTTATTAAGAATTCCATTGCATCTTGCTCAGATAAAGGCTTGCTCACCAGGTAACCTTGTATCATGTCACAGCCATAGTCAAGCAGATAGCGTTTTTGGATCTCGTATTCAACACCTTCTGCTATTGATTCGTGCCCGAGTCTCTTGGCTATCGAGATTATCTCCCGGACGAGCGATTTCTCAGGCAGTGGACTTGCCAACTTATCGACGAAGAATTTGTCAATCTTCAGGCAGTTCACATTGATCTCGAGTTGTCTGGCTAACGACGAGTAGCC
>JAAYYH010000092.1 GCA_012515495.1 Coriobacteriaceae bacterium
ATCGGTACCACTTAGCTTCTTTGCAGGCATCGGCGGGGCCTCACGCAACGGTATCCTGATCAAAGGCGGTAATTATCTTGAAGCCTTGAGTAAGGTTGACACCGTGGTGTTCGATAAGACAGGCACTCTGACGCATGGTGCTTTCAAGGTCACGGGTGTTGCGCCAGCCGCTGGCTGGACCCGTGAGCAAATCTTAGATATCGCCGCGCATGCAGAGAGTTCTTCCACCCACCCCATCGCTGTCTCGTTGCGCAGTGCTCACGGGACCGAGATAGACCGAAGACGCATTGCAGCGTACGAAGAGGTCGCCGGGCATGGAATAAGCGTTATGATAGACGACAAACCGGTGTTGATCGGCAACAGTAAGCTGATGCAAGCGGGCGCTATCCCCTATTCAGCGCAAAGGGGCAGCGGTACCGTAGTCTACCTAGGTGTTGATGGCCTCTATGCCGGTCATATTCTGATATCTGACGAGTTACGGACTGAGGCCAAGCCGACGATCAGCGAACTCAGGCAATCTGGCGTAAGACAAATCCTGATGCTCACTGGTGACAATCAGGTTGCTGCCAAAATGATCTCTACTGCACTGAAGCTCGATGGTTTCTTAGCCGAGCTGCTCCCCCATCAGAAAGTTGAACAACTGGAGGTTTTGCTAGAAAGCACAAGAGCACAAACTCACGCCATCAGCGGTGGTAAGCTGGCCTTCGTTGGAGACGGAATAAACGACGCGCCGGTGCTGGCGAGAAGCGATGTCGGTATAGCGATGGGCAGCATGGGCTCCGATGCCGCCATAGAAGCCGCTGATATCGTCTTGATGACTGATGAATTGCCCAAAATAGTTCAGGCCCTCCGCCTATCAAAGAAGACCATGCGCATCGTCTGGCAGAATATCATCTTCGCCTTGGGTGCCAAATCAGTGGTGCTTGTACTTGGGGCCGCAGGTGTTGCCAGCATGTGGATGGCCGTATTCGCTGACGTAGGCGTGGCATTGTTGGCCACTATCAACGCCATGCGCGCACTACGCGTGTAATCAATCAGAGAGACTCTCGAATGAAACTCCCTGATGAAACTCTTGGCTTGATGCGATTCTCTTTAGGCCTTTACTTTTCTGTTGCGTCTTTCTTCTTGTGGAGGAAATACAGAAGAAGGCCAAGCGCTACACCGCCAACAACGTTGCCCAGCGTCACGGGAATCAGGTTGGAGAAGAAGCCTGCGATGTCAAGTGCCTGCATGCTTTGGGCAGAAATGCCATAGAGCTCGGTTGCCTTCTCGGCGAACACTGTGTTGCTTTTAGCTGCAATGCCAGCGGATATGTAGTACATATTCGCAACGCTGTGCTCAAAACCCGAAAGCACGAATGCCATGATCGGGAAGAAGATAGCAAAGATCTTGCCTACGACATCGCGAGCTGCCATCGCGGCAACAACAGCAACGCAGACAAGGATATTGCACAGTATCGCAGAACCGAAAGCGGTCCAAAATGGTAAAGTAGCCTTTCCGAGGGCAACCTTGATGGTAAATGCTCCCAAGGCACCATCGGTGTACGAGTATTGGTTAGCAACAATCACCAATGCGACAATCAGGATAGAGCCGACCAGATTGCCTATCCAGACAACCACGAGATTGCGCAACCAATGAATGGCCTTGATCTTCTTGTCAACCAACGCCTCGACCATCAGGCAGTTGCCCGTGAACAACTCACCGCCAACAAGGACGATCATCATCAGTCCAACCGGAAAGACAAATCCGGCTATCAATCTGGCGAGACCGATATTGGGGACATCGTGCATAGCCAAAGACGATGCACAGGCACCAAAGGCAATGAATGCTCCGGCGAGGATTGCCAGTAAGAACATCCTGACAAAGGGCAGGTTAGCCTTAGTGACACCACTGGCTATCGTCAGATCCGTGACCTCGCTAGGCGTATTGAATTTGTTTGACACGTACACTCCTATCATTCTCAAGCTGGTATTGACCAAAGAACACCACTATTGCGATGCTATTGCCAATGAGAACGCTCCCCATATGGGGAGCGCCAGTTACCTCGTTCCCAAGCCGGAAGGATGAACCCACCTCAAAAGGTGGGCACCCGCACCATGTCTTTCAGCTTCCGCAACTCTGGAGGATACCTGTCCAACACAGTATATGGGCTCCCTGGTAGCGTATGTCGGTCCATCTAATAGACCGGACCCGGGAATGAGGCTGATGAAAGTATAAACTAGAAAAAATTTTGTTTCAGGTCTTGACATTTGTGTTCTAAGGGTGTAGAAGGTAGTTAAATGTACGTCTCTCTAGTGACTATCAAATATGAGTAACATCAAATTTGAAGATGCATCTGGGAGGCGTACTTTCTTTGTACTACGGCACGATCCGATACTTCTTCATTAAACCCCAGGATACATCAGAACGAATCTTCAATGAGTGACATCAGGGATAGATGCATGCCTGCTACCCGGCCATGTGTTCAAGCTCCCCTAGACGTCTCTTCTGTTCATAATCGGTACTACACACCAAAATCACCCTATAACCACGATAGTCACCCTGAATAAATGACGCCAGGCTTCCGCGCAGAATCTAGGCTTTTTGGAGCAATGGAGGAAAGCATTAGAGAAGTTGAAAGGAAGCATAATGGATAAGAATATCGAAGTAGGACGTCGTGACTTTCTCAGAGGGTCCTTGGCTGTAGGCGCTGGACTGGTATCGGTTGGCATGTTGGCTGGTTGTTCTCCCAAGGAGAAAGCCGCTCCCGCGGCTGCGAGCGGCAGCTCGATCAACTGGGATAAAGAGGTCGAATTCCTGGTCGTGGGCGCTGGAGGTTCTGTATGGGGAGCTCTTGCCGCTATCGACAAAGGCGCGACATCGGTGATGATCATCGAGAAAAGTGACCTCTTTGGTGGAACCACTGCCCTCTCAGAGGGAATCACTTGGATACCGATGAACTACGTCATGGAGCAGGACGGACTGGAAGACAACCGTGAAGACGCCATCAAGTACATCAAAACAGTGTCGCAGGGTGGTTCGACAGATGAGTTGATTGAATCATATGTCGATAACGCTCCCGAATTCATCAAGTGGACGCGTGACACCTACAATTTTGGCTGGGAGCGCTATTACGATTGGATCAATCAGGATTATTATCAGGTCGATGGTTATCGTGGACGCGGACGCGCCATCAATATCGATGCAACAGGAGCCGCCAAAGAGATCCTGGGCGAGGACTGGGTGAAACCCGAGAAACCATCCAATGGCCAGGCATATGAGCTCATCCGCTATGTCTGCGAGCAGAACAATGTCGAAATACTATTCGGCACTGAGGGCAAGAGACTCTATAGAGATGAGAGCGGTGCTGTCATCGGCCTTCTGGCCGCACAAACTGATGGCACTGAGCTCAACATCAAAGCCAGCAAGGGCATACTGCTCGGCACCGGTGGCTTCGACTTCAACGATGATATGCGTAGGGAGTTCTTGCGTACACCATTCTTCGCCTCACGTCATGTCACCACCAATACCGGAGACGGCCAGCGTATGGGTATGGCCATCGGCGCAGGTCTGGCGAACATGGCTGCGGTCTACGGCCAATGCTGTATGTTGCCACAAGGTGAATATGAAGGTATGCAGCGTGACGCTGCCTGGACCATTACCGACTCTTATCAGTTCCGCGGCAAACCCGGCGCTGTTGTTGTGAACCGTTATGGTAAGCGCATCGGTAATGAATCCACAGTCTACGCCAACTTCCAACGTTGCATGGAAGGTTGGGACTCACCAAACTTCAAGTTGCTGAACATCCCTGCTTACTTCATCTGCGACTCGGAGTACACCAAGCACTACAAGCTGCCCAGCGCAACAGAAATTGGAGAGATTCCTGATTGGCTCGTCGTCGCAGACACCCTTGAAGACCTAGCCACGAAGCTGGAGATCGATCCTGCTGGTTTGACTGCGGAGATTACCGAGTTCAACGCCAATGCGGCAAACGGAGTCGATCCGAAATTCCATCGCGGTGAATTCAGCCACGATCAACACTCCGTCGCCGATATGACTCGCGACGACCTGACCAACAAGTGCCTGGCACCGCTCGCCACACCTCCGTTCTATGGCACTCGCTACTATCCCGCGAGCTTGGGTACGGCCGGTGGCTTGAAGATCAACGGTAAGGCACAAGTACTTGATGTCGAAGGTACTGCGATTCCAGGTCTCTATGCTTGCGGTTGTTGCGCCAGTTCTCCCTTTGGCGCTGGCTATGTTGGTGGAGGCGCGTGTGTTGGCTCGAGCAGCGTCATGGCCTGGTTGGCCGGTCGCGACGCCATGGAGGCTTAGACACAACTGAGATCAGCCAAGCTGAACGTATCAAGCGGTGAAACCGTATCGTCCCCCTCGAAACGGTTTCACCGCTTCTGCCTTTGTGCCTTTATAATGGTCTGCAGACAGGTTTTCCTGAGAAATATGACAGATTCCTCTTTGAAACGGCATCAAGACATGGCCACTGCCAAAACCGGATCGGACAGTACCTTCAGCTGGAGTGGCTTGAGAGTCGCCACTGGCTTTGGCCTTTACTTCGCCTGGGTCAGCATCGTCCACTATATCTATGTCTTTGGTGGACCTTCTCTGGGGCTTGGTACCGCCATCGCCGCGGCCGTATCGTTGGTCAGCATGCTCTTCTATGGTTGGGTCTTCGTACTTTACCGCAGGGGCAATTCCCTTCCCTATACGAGAAACCAGAACTATATCGTCTGCCTTGTAGCCATATTGGGAACCCTGAGCCTGGGTGTCACAGTATTGCAGTACTTCATCCCGTTGTTGATCGGCATCCCTGTCGCTTGGTTTAGAATGGCCTATGCTGAGCATTTCTCTGAAGCAGGTGGCCGAGGAACCTTAACCTTGGTTGGTTTAGCGTTTGCTATCTGCGCTGTGATCCTCATAGCGACGGTCTTCTTACCTGAGACTGCTGTGATGGCTATCTCTGTACTTGCTCCAATCGGCTGCACCCTATTATTGAACTCAGTCGGTGACGCAAAGACCAGGCGCGCGGAAAGCCACCGCTACAACACATCTGTCCACAATTACTGGAAGATCGCTGCGATGGCGTTCATTATCTCCGTGCTCTTCGATGTCACTGAGACACATTTGGTTTCTGGCGTTGAATCTTCGTTTGCCCTTGGATTGCCACTGGGTTTCTTATCTATCGCTGTTGTGGCACTCTCAATCGGGCTGTTAACGCATAAACGCGGTGAGTTCAGGGAAACCACGCTGTTCATCGCGATGATCTGCTGTGCCTTATTGGGTGCGATCAGCTTTTTCCTTCGGCCCTTGATCACCGATGTCCAGCTCCTGATGGTAGTACAAACCCTGGGTGGCTATGGTTTTGTCACCATGTTGCTCGTTGCCTCGGCAAGCATTGTCAAACAACGGAATATGCAGGCTGGTTTAGTCTTTGCCATAGTGCTCTGTTGCCAGCGTCTGGGTAATTCTGTGGGCGAAGTGATTGGATCAGGTATCATCGCGATCTGGGGCTCTTCCCCGGCAGCATATGCAACTATCAGCATACTGACTGTCATCTCTTATGTATCGGTTTTCTTGATCTTCCTGCTGCAAGGGAAGAATCCACTTCTAGCTCGCTTAGAACGCGTTGAGAACAATGAGGAGCTCCTCGATATCGATGACCCTGTAACCCAGACGCTGAACATTATTGCGCTACAGCATGGATTGACACAACGCGAGATCGAGGTCTTCTTGTTGGCAGCAGACAACCGCTGCATGAAGGATATCGAGGAAGAATTGCATATCTCCAAGAATACCCTGAAAACACATATGCAGCGGATATATCAGAAATTTGGCGTGCATGGTCGCCAGGAACTAATCGTGTTCCTCAAACAGCTGGCCGAGAAGCAAGGGCTACGCTAAGACTATAAGTTCAGCTTGATGCCTACCTCGCGCAACTGACGAACATCAACCACATCCGGCGCGCCGGTCATCGGGTCTCCCCCACTTGAGGTCTTTGGAAATGCGATGACATCGCGAATCGACTCGAATCCACCTAGCAGCATGATCAGGCGATCCAGACCTAAGGCAATGCCGCCGTGCGGAGGAGCGCCAAAACTCAGTGCCTCTAAAAGGAAACCGAATTGCTCCCGCGCCTGCTCATCGCTAAGACCCAATTGTCTGAGTACCCTCATCTGCAGCTCAGAATCATGGATACGCAGCGTACCGCCACCAACCTCATAACCATCCATCACCAGGTCATATGAGTAGCTGCCACAGGCCAAAGGGTCACTCTCGATGAGCTCGATATCCTCATCCTTGATACGCGTAAAGGGATGATGGTTCGCGGCATAGCGCTTCTCTTCGTTATCATACTTGAACATCGGGAAGTCCACGACCCACATGAAACTATGACCATCGCGTTCAATTCCCAGCAAATCGGCTACATACAGACGAACTGCGCCGAGAGCCGCGCTGACGGTCTCGAAGTCATCTGCGCCGAAGAGCACCAAGTCTCCCGGCTCGACTTCCATGGCCTGCTTGATTGTCGCAAAGGTCTCATCCGAGAAGAATTTGATGATTGGTGATTTAGCCTCTCCATTACTGGTGAAAGCTATCCAAGCCATGCCCTTTGCGCCATGCGTAGTGGCTACCGCGGCGATCTTGTCTATCTCACCCCGACTGAGGTTACCGGCACCTTTGGCGTTGATGGCCTTCACCACACCACCAGCCTCCACAGCAGCAGAGAAGACCTTGAAGCCGCAGCCAGCAACGATTTCACTGAGATCTACCAACTCAAGATCAAAACGCACGTCCGGACGATCGTTGCCATAACGCGCCATAGCCTCCGCATAACTGATGCGAGGAAGCGGCAACGTCAGCTCTACTCCTACCTGGCCCAACACCTCAGCGAGAACCTCTTCCATCATCCCGATGATGTCGGCTTCTTCAACGAAGCTCATCTCCAGGTCAAGCTGCGTGAACTCAGGTTGACGGTCAGCCCGCAGATCCTCATCTCGGAAACAACGGGCAAGTTGATAGTAGCGCTCAACACCTCCCACCATCAGCAACTGTTTGAACAGCTGCGGAGACTGTGGCAAAGCATAGAATTTACCTGTGCTCAGACGTGAGGGAACGATGAAGTCGCGCGCGCCTTCGGGTGTGGACCTGCCGAGGATCGGTGTCTCCACCTCGATGAAACCGCGCGCGTTGAGCGAACTGTGCAAGGCCGCGGTCACTGCGCTACGTAGCTTCAACGCGCTAAGCACTTCTGGGCGCCGAATATCCAGATAACGCCAGCGTAATCTGGTGAGCTCGTCGGTCTCGATACCGTCTTCAATAGCGAAGGGAGGTGTTTTGGCAGAGTTGAGGACTCGAACGGAATCAATGAGCACCTCGACCTCGCCGGTGGCCATGTTGAGGTTTGCCGTGCCTTCAGGACGCGGACGCACGATTCCCTGTACCAACACGACCCATTCCGGTCGCATCCGCTCACCCTCGGCGAATATCGCGTTGTCACAGGCATCGGGATCGAACACACATTGTGTGATGCCTTCGCGATCACGCAAATCAATGAAGATCAGACCGCCATGGTCACGACGATGGCTCACCCATCCAGTTAGAGTGACCGACTCACCCACTTGGTTTACCGTCAGTTCTCCGCAGGTGCGGGAATGCATTGAATGTCTGTTGAGATAGTCCGTCATGGCAAGATCTTCCTTATCGTCTCAGTCAGTGTGGCAGATGCTACCGTCTGCTCGTCACCTGTTTCCATCATGCGCAACTTGACTTCGTCTTGAGCCAGTTCCTCTGGTCCGATGATGACGCAGAGCTGCGCGTCAAGCTTGTTCGCTAGTTTGAACTGCGATTTCAGCGAACGAGCCTGGTGATCAAGCTCGCAACGGATGTTCGCGTCCCGCAGTCTCAACGCCAGATCAAAGGCTGCCGAAACCTGCTCGGCACCAACGACGACAATGAACACCTGAGGCGAAAGCTGCATACGATTAGCACATCCGTTAGCCTCCAGTGCCAACTGGATACGCTCCATACCTACCGCGAAACCCAGACCTGGCGTTGGCTTTCCGCCAAATTCCTCAATCAGCCGATCGTAGCGACCACCGCCGCCGATGGCATTTTGCGACCCCAAACCATTTACTACCTGTACCTCGAAGACCGTACGAGTATAGTAATCGAGACCGCGAACCAAACGTGGAGCCTCTTCAAAACTCAGACCCGCCGCAGTGAGATAATCCTTCACCTGCTGATAGTGTTGGCGACAATCATCACAGAGCTCGTCTCTGAGCTTAGGAGCGTCAACTAAAACCTGTTGACAGCTCAGATTTTTGCAGTCAAAAGCCCTGAGAGGATTAGTTCCGGCACGTCTGACGCAATCCGCACAAAGTTGCTCGCTATGCGCAACGATGAATTCACGCACCTTCTCGCGATAGGCTGGGCGGCACTGCTCGTCACCCATCGAATTCACCAGCAATCTCATTGCCTGTCGGGGAATCCCCACTGCCTCAAAGAAGCGCATCAGCATGATTATGACCTCAGCATCGGCTGTTGGCTCCGCAGCGCCGATGCACTCCGCGCCTATCTGGTGGAACTCGCGCAGACGCCCCTTCTGAGGACGCTCATGCCTGAACATCGAGCCTGCATACCAGAATTTCGCTGGAGCAGCACCAGGCGGAACCAGATTGTGCTCCACCACTGCCCTTGCTACGCCTGCCGTGGCTTCGGGACGCAAAGCAAGTCGCTCATCAGCTTTCAGTGTCTCTCCCGCCGCGAGCTTCTCCGCTGCATGCATGGAGTAGACGAAGAACATCTCCTTGCCGATGACATCGGTACTCTGCCCGATACCACGTACAAAGACGTCGAGCTGCTCGAAGGTCGGTACCTCAATGAGCGCATAGCCGTAGCGGCTGAAGACATCCAGCGCGGTTTGCTCCAATACATTGAAAGCTAATGCCTGCTCAGGTAACAGGTCGGTTGTGCCTCGGGGGGCTTGAAGGTTCATTATGGCGCTTTCTGTTTACTCGTTTGCGGTACCTGGTGCCGAAATGATTGTCAACCTTGGTAGTATAGCGTAAGACGTCTCCTCAATGCAGGCCTTGATGCTCGGGGTTGAATTCTCAGGGCATGATTTTTAAAAGAAGAGTCCGAACACAAAGGAGCTCGCTGCACCGATGACAGCAGAGACCGGTAATGTAACCACCCAGGCAGAGACGATCTTGCGGACTGTGAGCCATTTAACTGCCGACAACCGCCGCGCGGAACCAACTCCCATCACAGAGGATGAGATGACGTGTGTGGTGCTGATTGGGGCATGTAAAAATGACATCAGCTCGATGACCAAAGCTGCGGTTGTCTCAGCTACGAAACCACCTGCTGGTTCGATCTTGGTCACTCCCCTACCCATGGTGCGCATGATCTTTCGACCGCCAACAGATGTTCCCAGAGCTATTGTCACCGCGCAGAGCAGCTTTACCCACAGCGGGATACCAGCTTCAGCTGTAAGCATACCGCCACTGACCAGTGCCAAGGTGATGATACCCATGGTTTTTTGGGCATCATTGGTACCATGCGAGAAGGCCATCAGGGCAGCCGAGGCGATCTGAGCGCGACGGAAGACCTTGTTGACCCAACTCCGAGGTTTGTGCGCGAATAGCTTGAACACCAGTTTCATCAAGGCGAAGGCAGCGAAGAAACCAATCAACGGCGAGCTGATGAGCGGGATGATTATCTTTTGCAGCACACCATCCCACATGATACCTTGGAAGCCTGCGGTGGCAACCATCGTTGCCCCCAGCAAAGAGCCAATCAACGCATGCGATGAGCTGCTGGGCAGGCCAAACCACCAAGTGATGAGATTCCAGACAATCGCGCCAACCAGTGTCGCCAACACAACATACTCAGCGATTTGCACCGATACCAGACCAGTGGAGATCGTCTTGGCAACGCCTTCGCTGGCAAAAGCCCCGGCAAAGTTCATCACGGCAGCCAAAGCGATGGCTACCCCAACTGGCAACGCCCTGGTGTAGACAGTAGTAGTGATGGCATTAGCTGTATCATGGAAACCATTGATGAACTCAAAGACTACAGCAGCAACTATAACGCTTATGACAATCGCACTCATTTGACCTCTATCGTATTCACGGTACAGCTGATTACTTGGATTCCCGTAAATTCCATCAGCTGTTCTTCATGATGATGGTGGCCATGATATCCGCTGTATTCTCGCAGGAGTCCGAACATCTCTCAAGACGTGTGAGTATAGCGCTCCAAGCCATTACGAACAGAGGGTCATCGGAGTGATTAACATAGAGGTGCCGAGTGGCTTCGATATAGATCTTATCCGCTTCTTCCTCATAATCGTTGACATTGATCAGCAACTGTTCGAGCGTCTTAGATTTCTTGAAATTGCGGAAGTCCTTCATCGCTGCCACCAGGACGTCCGTGCTCTTCTCAACCAGCACTGCCATCTCGATGGCATCACGCGGAACATAATCGACATTGAACATATAGAGTCGCTGCACCACATCTTCGATATAATCAACGATGTCATCGAGGTGTTGCGCCATGCTGATGATATCCTCACGCTCGATAGGCGTCATGAATTCCGAAGCCAGATGAGTGTAGATCTGGTGATTCTCCTCATCGGCAGCATGTTCGATAGCGTGCATACGCTCAAGATCATCTTCTACGGTCTTCGGATTGAAATTACGTAGGATGCTGTGCAGAAATTGAGCCTCTTTCTGTGCATGAGCCGCAAGTCGCTCAAAGGCATCGAAGTAGTCGAAGCTCAGCTTAACCATGGTTGTCTCCTTTTATGGTGCTTGTTAATCTCGGTGGACATTCTACGCTTCCTGAAGCTTTTCGGTGAAGATTTCATTTATCAGTTTGGGGTTACCCTGGCCACTGGTCTCCTTCATGGCTTGACCGACGAAGAAACCGATGAGACCTGTTTTTCCAGCCTGGTATTCAGCAACCTTCTCCGGGAACCGAGAGATGATCCCCAAAACGATGCGCTCGATCTCGCTGCTGTCGTTGACCTGCTTAAGGCCGCGCACCTCGACGATAGTCAATGGAGAGTCTCCTGTCTCAACCATTGCCGCGAAGACCTCTTTGGCCTGCTTAGAAGATATTTCCCCGCTCAAAGTAAGCGAGGCCAATTCTGCGATGCCTTCTGGAGCAATTGATCCCATAATCAAAGCCTCAGAGCCCACGGCGCTGGCGTTCAGCCAAGCACTGACATCATTGAGCAGGAGGTTGGCAATCGGTTTGGCCAGAGCAACAGCCTTTGAACTAGCGGCACGTAGTGCCTTGTCGAAGAAAGCGGACAGCTCTACATCTGTTGAGAGATTCTCTGCATCGGCTGCCGGTAAACCGTAATCAGAAATGAAGCGCTGCTTCTTGGCATCTGGTAATTCTGGTAGACGGTCGCGTACGCTCTGGATGAACTCATCGCTGAGGTCATAGGGAGCCAGATCGGGATCAGGGAAGAGCCGATAGTCATCGGCGGTCTCCTTGACCCGCATGGTGATTGTACGTTTCGCTCCAGGCTCCCAATGACGGGTCTCCTGGCGCACTGTGCCGCCGGACTCCAGAACCTCAGCCTGACGGCAGATCTCATAGGCTAACCCATCATGCAGGTTCTTGAACGAGTTCATATTCTTCAGCTCGGTTTTGGTACCCAGCTCCGTGCTGCCGCGGCGACGCAGACTGACATTGCCATCGCAGCGCAGGGAACCTTCTTCCATCGAGCAATCGCTGATATCAAGTGTCAGATAGATTTGACGCAGTTTTTGCAGGAACAACCGCGCTTCCTCGGGGGTGCGCAGATCTGGTTCGGTGACCAGCTCGATCAACGGAGTACCACAACGGTTGTAATCCACAAGCGAATACTCAGCATCCGTGATGCGACCGCTAGAGCCACCCACGTGGATCATCTTGCCGGCATCCTCCTCCATATGGATACGAGTGATGCCGATGTGGGTTGTATAACCTGACATTGCTCCAAAACCATCGCTGCCCAACGGCTGGGTCCCCTCAAGGTGCAAGCGTTCCTTCGCAGCAGGTCCGCTGACCTCGAGATTGAGACCCCCGTGCATACAGAAAGCTACAGGACCTTGTGTTATCTGGTAGTTCTTGCTCATATCTGGATAGAAATAGTTCTTGCGGTAGAACATGCTACGCTTCATGATCTCGCAATTGGTAGCCAATCCCGCCAACACGATACTCTGGATAGCTGCCTTGTTGGGTACCGGCAACGCACCGGGTAAGCCGAGGCAAACCGGACAGACATGGGTATTGGGCTGTGCGCCAAACTCGATTGGGCAAGAGCAGAACATCTTGGTGTTCAGAGTGGTGAGCTCAGTGTGCACCTCCAGACCGATCACGGCTTCCCAGTCCCACAGCACTGATTGCAAATCTTTCATCGCGCACTTCCTTGCACACCATTTGTAGACTCAGCGCAAGGGTGTGTCTGCTCGAACATACTCGCGCTACGCGCTGCGTAACTCGCATCCAACCCTTGCGTCTGAACTACCTTATTCGTATCCAGCCCTTCTGCATAAGTCACTAAGAGAATAAGATATGCATTCAGGTCATGCATCAGCGTATCAGTGCTTGCGGGTCTTGCGTTCTGGTCTCGAGAAAAGTCTTCATTTCGTCTGCTTTCAGCATCAGAGATGAGGTCGGATGCGAGTTCCGCAGCGAAGCGAGGACTGTCTGAGCAGCCGCGCCTTTGTAGATATCTCATCGCGCGCCTCCCTCAGTAGACGCAGCGGGGCAAAGGTCGGATGCGAGTTCCGCAGCGAAGCGAGGACTGTCTGAGTAGCCACGCCTTTGCCCCGCTGCGGAGAACCCAGGGGCAAGGCGGTCGATGTCATAGCAGCTCTCCAGTGCCGCGCCTACGCGCAGAATATTCTCATCTTTGAACTGCGGACCGATGATCTGGACTCCAATGGGCAATCCGCTCGTCTCACCCAGACCAACCGGTAAGGACATGCCGCCATTACCTGCGATGTTGATGGAGATAGTGAACATATCGCTAAGATACATGGCTGTGGGATCGGCAATCTCACCGAACTTGAAAGCTGCGCGCGGGCTGACGGGCGTAACGATAGACTCAACTCGCTCGAATGCTCGAGCGTAATCCTCGGTAATCAGTGTCCGCACCTGCTGAGCTGGATAGTAATATCTCTCGTAGACGCCACTGGAAAGCAGATAACTACCTAACATGATGCGGCGGATGGCTTCGGGACCAAATCCGTGGGCGCGGGATTGCTCGTATTGTTCGACCAATGTTGCAGCGTCAGAGTGACAGTAGCCATAGCGGATACTGTCAAAACGACTGAGGTTGCTAAATGCCTCACAAGGACCGATGACATAATAGGCACTCATCGCGGCATTGGCATTGGGCAATTCGATTTCTACAAGCTTTGCACCCAAACGCTCCAGATTCTCATAGGCCTTCTTGGTGGCGGAGATGATCTCGGACTCCACACCGGAAGCCTCAAGAAACGCCGGTACGATACCGATGCGCATCCCCTTGATACCCTGGTCGAGATTAGCCGAGAAATCCGTTTGATGCTCCTGTGATGTACAGTCCTGCGGATCACGACCTGTGATGGCATTTAGAGCCTCCGCAACGTCCGCAACCGTCTTACCAAAAGGACCAACCTGATCCAAAGACGAGCCAAAGGCAACAACACCATAGCGTGAGACCATGCCGTAGGTGGGCTTGAACCCAACCACACCGCAGAAACTGGCTGGCTGGCGTATCGATCCGCCAGTATCACTACCTAACGTGATTGTAGCCATACCAGCTGCGACTGCCGCCGCGCTGCCGCCACTCGAGCCGCCGGGAACACGTTGCAGATCCCAGGGATTGCGAGTGAAGCCAAATGCCGAGGTCTCAGTTGAGGAGCCAAACGCGAATTCGTCCATATTCAGTTTACCCAAAGGCAGACCGCCAGCCTCTATCGCGCGTGCCACGCAAGTTGCCGTAAAGGGAGCAACATACTGTTCCAGCATACGGGAACCGCAGGTTGTATGCGTACCCAGTTGGTTCATGTTGTCCTTGAAGGCAATCGGGACACCGGCCAAGATCGGTAACTGATCGCCAGCAACAACCATGGCATCGACGCGGTCGGCAGCCTGATACGCTAAAGTATCGGTGATCTCGAGAAAAGCGTGTACCTGAGTGTCGCGTTGATCGATGATCGCAAGCGCGCACTGAGCCAGTTCATGAGCAGAGAATTCTCCATTGAGCAGACCTTGACGAATCTGAGCAACTGTTAGACTGGAAAGACTCGATCTGGTCATCAATTGTCACCGCCACCCAGGATTGGCGGTATCTTGAAGGCTGAGTCCCGATGCGACGGTGCGTTTTCCAAAGCGGTTTTGGGATCCAAACCCGACAAGATCACATCCTCACGCATCACATTGGAAAGATCTGCGATGGGATGGAACGTTGGCTCCACTCCATCCAGTTCGTATTCCGTTATCGGCTTGAGACTCTCAATGATATTGTTAAGGTCCACCGTCATCGAAACAACCTCAGCTTTGGTCAACCCGATGCGCGCGTACGTGGCTATCGCCCTGACATCCTTCTCGGACAGATGCATAGTGCTGTTCCTCGTATTCCGGACGTTGATCGAGCAGACGTCCTATCGTTTCTATGGCTTGCCTACATATTGTAGAACATTCAGACGCCAAGCTTAGGCAAAAGCCTGATGTATAGTGCTGATTTGCTGCTCAGGAGATATGATCGACATAAAGTTACGACGATAAGGATCCTTCTTGGTGCTTCGACTCCTTCACGGCATATTCTGATAGGTCGATGTTAGATGCGGATATGCTAACCTTCCCCTAGTCACTTAAATCGTTTGTAGGATCTGTTGCTTAGCTTGGACGAGAACAAAGCACCGAACCATGATTCCGCGATTTAATACCCATATACGCAAATATACGCAAAACAATCCGCATCGGAAGGAGTCATCTTGAAACTTTCGAAGTCACGGTACACACGAGGTGTCCAATGCCCTAGGATGCTCTGGTTGGGAGAACATCACCCAGAACTCTTTGATGATTCTGTGATGAATCAGGCAGTCCTGTCAACTGGGAATGAGGTTGGTGACCTGGCGATGGGCTATTTTGG